>NZ_JBHRXN010000021.1:0-3145 GCF_042648525.1 Vogesella facilis | reverse complement strand
TCAAAGTAAGGTGACTGAAATGATAGGGTCAAGCGACTAAGTGCATCTGGTGGATGCCTTGGCGATCACAGGCGATGAAGGACGTGCAAGCCTGCGAAAAGCAGCGGGGAGCTGGCAATGGAGCTTTGATCCGCTGATGTCCGAATGGGGAAACCCCTCCGCAAGGAGATCCTGCGCTGAATATATAGGCGTATGGAGGCGAACCGGGAGAACTGAAACATCTAAGTACCCCGAGGAAAAGAAATCAACCGAGATTCCGTAAGTAGTGGCGAGCGAACGCGGAAGAGCCTGTACGTGATAGCTGTTTGGTTAGAAGAAAGGTCCTGGAAAGGCCTGCCATAGTGGGTGATAGCCCCGTATTCGAAAACCGAATGGTGGTACTGAGCGTACGAGAAGTAGGGCGGGACACGCGAAATCCTGTCTGAAGATGGGGGGACCATCCTCCAAGGCTAAATACTCGTGATCGACCGATAGTGAACCAGTACCGTGAGGGAAAGGCGAAAAGCACCGCGGGAGCGGAGTGAAATAGATCCTGAAACCGGATGCATACAAACAGTGGGAGCCTCCTTGTGGGGTGACTGCGTACCTTTTGTATAATGGGTCAGCGACTTACATTCAGTGGCAAGCTTAACCGAATAGGGGAGGCGTAGGGAAACCGAGTCCGAATAGGGCGTCTCAGTCGCTGGGTGTAGACCCGAAACCGAGTGATCTATCCATGGCCAGGATGAAGGTGCGGTAACACGCACTGGAGGTCCGAACCCACTAGTGTTGCAAAACTAGGGGATGAGCTGTGGATAGGGGTGAAAGGCTAAACAAACTCGGAGATAGCTGGTTCTCCCCGAAAACTATTTAGGTAGTGCCTCATGTATCACTTCCGGGGGTAAAGCACTGTTATGGCTAGGGGGTCATTGCGATTTACCAAACCATGGCAAACTCAGAATACCGGAAAGTGCAAGCATGGGAGACAGACGGTGGGTGCTAACGTCCATCGTCAAGAGGGAAACAACCCAGACCGCCAGCTAAGGTCCCAAATGATCAGTTAAGTGGTAAACGAGGTGGGAAGGCATAGACAGCCAGGATGTTGGCTTAGAAGCAGCCATCATTTAAAGAAAGCGTAATAGCTCACTGGTCGAGTCGTCCTGCGCGGAAGATGTAACGGGGCTCAAACTGATAACCGAAGCTGCGGATTTGCACGCAAGTGCAAGTGGTAGGGGAGCGTTCTGTAGGTCTGTGAAGGTGTGTCGAGAGGCATGCTGGAGATATCAGAAGTGCGAATGCTGACATGAGTAGCGATAAAGCGGGTGAAAAGCCCGCTCGCCGAAAGCCCAAGGTTTCCTACGCAACGTTCATCGGCGTAGGGTGAGTCGGCCCCTAAGGCGAGGCTGAAAAGCGTAGTCGATGGGAAACGGGTTAAAATTCCCGTACTTTTGTGTAGTGCGATGTGGGGACGGAGAAGGTTAGGTCAGCGGCCTGTTGGAATAGGTCGTTCAAGCCGGTAGGTGGTTAGGGTAGGCAAATCCGCCCTTTCATTCAACACCGAGAAGTGATAACGAGGGTCTACGGACCTGAAGTGACTGATACCACGCTTCCAGGAAAAGCCACTAAGCTTCAGCTACACAAGAACCGTACCGCAAACCGACACAGGTGGGCAGGATGAGAATTCTAAGGCGCTTGAGAGAACTCAGGAGAAGGAACTCGGCAAATTGACACCGTAACTTCGGGAGAAGGTGTGCCCCGGTAGCTTGTAGGAGAACATCCGAAGGGCGAAGGGGTCGCAGAGAATAGGTGGCTGCGACTGTTTAACAAAAACACAGCTCTGTGCCAACACGAAAGTGGACGTATACGGAGTGACGCCTGCCCGGTGCTGGAAGATTAAATGATGGGGTGCAAGCTCTTGATTGAAGTCCCAGTAAACGGCGGCCGTAACTATAACGGTCCTAAGGTAGCGAAATTCCTTGTCGGGTAAGTTCCGACCCGCACGAATGGCGTAACGATGGCCACACTGTCTCCTCCTGAGACTCAGCGAAGTTGAAATGTTTGTGAAGATGCAATCTACCCGCTGCTAGACGGAAAGACCCCGTGAACCTTTACTGTAGCTTTGCATTGGACTTTGAACAGGCTTGTGTAGGATAGGTGGGAGGCTATGAAGTACGGACGCTAGTTCGTATGGAGCCGTCCTTGAAATACCACCCTGGTGTGTTTGAGGTTCTAACCTTGGTCCGTGATCCGGATCGGGAACAGTGCATGGTAGGCAGTTTGACTGGGGCGGTCTCCTCCCAAAGTGTAACGGAGGAGTTCGAAGGTTACCTAGGTACGGTCGGAAATCGTGCTGATAGTGCAATGGCATAAGGTAGCTTAACTGCGAGACCGACAAGTCGAGCAGGTGCGAAAGCAGGACATAGTGATCCGGTGGTTCTGAATGGAAGGGCCATCGCTCAACGGATAAAAGGTACTCCGGGGATAACAGGCTGATTCCGCCCAAGAGTTCACATCGACGGCGGAGTTTGGCACCTCGATGTCGGCTCATCACATCCTGGGGCTGTAGCCGGTCCCAAGGGTATGGCTGTTCGCCATTTAAAGTGGTACGTGAGCTGGGTTCAAAACGTCGTGAGACAGTTTGGTCCCTATCTGCAGTGGGCGTTGGAAGTTTGACGGGGGCTGCTCCTAGTACGAGAGGACCGGAGTGGACGAACCTCTGGTGTACCGGTTGTGACGCCAGTCGCATCGCCGGGTAGCTAAGTTCGGAAGAGATAACCGCTGAAAGCATCTAAGCGGGAAACTTGCCTGAAGATGAGACTTCCCTGGAGGCTTGACCTCCCTGAAGAGTCGTTCGAGACCAGGACGTTGATAGGTCGGGTGTGGAAGCGCTGTGAGGCGTGAAGCTAACCGATACTAATTGCTCGTGAGGCTTGACTCTATCATTTGAGTGACTTTGCGCGATGAGTGCAGTGAGCGGGATTCAGAATTCTACGGCTGGGGAGACAAAAGCTCCCTGGTTTGGCTTCGACGATTTGTAGACAGTTTATGTCTGGTGGCCATAGCGAGGTGGTCCCACGCCTTCCCATTCCGAACAGGACCGTGAAACGCCTCAGCGCCGATGATAGTGCAGATACCTGTGTGAAAGTAGGACACCGCCAGACTCCCC
>NZ_JBHRXN010000020.1:0-47235 GCF_042648525.1 Vogesella facilis | reverse complement strand
TGATAGTGCAGATACCTGTGTGAAAGTAGGACACCGCCAGACTCCCCATATGAAGCCCAGCTTGAGTGATCAAGCTGGGCTTAGGTTTACTCGGCCGCTTGCCGGTAAACGACCAGTTTTTCTGGTGACCATAGCAGAGTGGCCCCACGCCTTCCCATTCCGAACAGGACCGTGAAACACTCTAGCGCCGATGATAGTGCGGATACCCGTGTGAAAGTAGGACATCGCCAGAGCCCCTTAAAAAAGCCCAGACATGCGTCTGGGCTTTTTGCATTTGTCGCGTTGCGTATGGGATGGCCGGGTGGCCGGTGGTATCCTCCGCTTTGCTTATCACCTTGCGCCGGCCCGCTGGCCGGCATCCGTCGAGAGTACTGTCATGTCGTATCCCACCCCGTCGTTTGAAGACAAGATCTGCCCGCCGCAGCAATTGGCGGCAAAGTTGGCCGCATTGCCGCGTCCCATCGTGTTCACCAATGGCTGTTTCGATATCCTGCACCGCGGCCACGTCACCTACCTGGCACAGGCGCGGGCATTGGGCGCCAGCCTGGTGCTGGGCCTGAACACCGATGCCTCGGTGAAACGCCAGGGCAAGGGCGATGACCGCCCGATCAATAACGAGCTGAACCGGGCGGCGGTACTGGCGGCGCTGGAGAGCGTCAGCCTGGTGACCTGGTTCGACAGCGACACCCCGGCGGAGCTGATCGCGCAGGTGCAACCGGAGGTGCTGGTGAAAGGGGGCGACTGGACGGTGGACAAGATCGTCGGCAGCGCCGAAACGCTGGCGCGTGGCGGCGAGGTGCACTCTATTCCCTTCCTGTTCGATACCTCCACCACCGCCACCATCAAGAAAATTCGTACCGTGGACGGCCAATGAGCGACCTCGCCTTTGCCGTGCTGCGCCAGTTGGCGGATGGACGCTTTCATTCCGGCGAAGATATGGCGCAGGCACAGGGTTGCTCGCGCACGCTGATCTGGCAGGCAGTGCATCAGCTGGACAGCGAGTTCGGCATCACCGTATTCAGCGTGCGTGGTCAGGGCTACCGCCTGCCGCAGCCGTTCGAGCTGCTGGAAGTGGCGCGCGTGCGCGCCGGGCTGGATGAGTCTGCGGCCAACGTGTGGACGCTGGCCACCGCCGATGAGGTCGACTCCTCCAATACCCAGCTGATGACGCGCGCCGCGCAGGGGGCGCCGCATGGCCTGGTGCTGGCGGCCGAGCGGCAGACCGCCGGCCGCGGCCGCCTGGGGCGCCGCTGGCAGATGCCGCTGGGTGCCGGGCTGACGTTCTCGGTGCTGTGGCGCTTCGAGCGCGGCCTGTCCGGCCTGGCGGGTCTGTCGCTGGTGGTGGGCGTGGCCATGGTACGCGCCTTGCGCCGCTTCGACGTGCCGGTGCAGCTGAAATGGCCGAACGACGTGCTGCTGGACGGCCGCAAGCTGGCCGGCATTCTGATCGAGCTGTCCGGCGATGCGCTGGGTCCGGCTGCGGTGGTGATCGGCATCGGCCTCAACATGGCGTCGCCGGGCGAGGTGGATCAGCCGGTGGCCAATCTGGCCGAGGCGGGCTACCAGGTTGGCCGCAACGCCTTGCTGGCCGAGCTGCTGAACCAGCTGGCCGCGGTGCTGGCCACCTTCGATCGTGACGGTTTCGCCGCCTTCCATGCGGAATGGACGGCCTGCGCCGCCTACCTGCAGCAGCCGGTGCTGTTGCGTTTCAGCCATGGCGAGCCGGTGGCCGGCGTGGCGCTGGGCGTGGATGGCCAGGGCGCGCTGCAGGTGGATACCGCCGCCGGCCCGCGCGTGTTCCATGTCGGCGAAGTCAGCCTGCGGGCGGCGCCATGAAGCTGCTGATCGATGTCGGCAACAGCCGGGTGAAGTGGGCGCTGTGGGATGGTACGCAGCTGGGGCCGGTGACGGCACTGGCGCACGACGCGCTGTCGCGGCTGGCGCAGGACTGGCGTGGGTTGGCGCTGACGGCGGTGTATGCGGCCAACGTGGCATCGGCACAGGTGCGGCAGCAGATCGAGCAGGCTGCCCCGCTGCCGGTGCAGTGGCAGCGCGCGCAGCAAACGGCGCTGGGGGTGCGCAATCACTATCGCAACGTGGCGGAGCAGGGCGCCGACCGCTGGCTGGCAGTGCTGGGCGCGCGCCGGTTGCTGGCCGGCGACGTGGTCATCGCCTGTGCCGGCACGGCGCTGACGGTGGAGGCGTTGACGGCGCAGGGCGACTACCTGGGCGGCTTGATCCTGCCCGGTTATCGGCTGATGCTGCAGGCGCTGGCGCAGAATACCGCCAACCTGGACCGCGCAGCCGGCATGGTCAGCGACTTTCCGCAAGGTACCGAGGATGCGCTGGCCACTGGGGCCATCGACGCGCTGTGCGGCGCCATTCAGCGCATGCAGCAGCGACTGGCGGCACACAGCGGAGGTACGCCGCAACTGCTGCTGACCGGCGGCGATGCCGCGCGGCTGGCGGCGGCCCTCCCGCCGGAGGCGCGGATCGTGGATAATCTGGTGCTTTATGGCTTAGCTAGCGTGGCAGACTGCTGATGAAGTGGCTACTGGGGGCACTATTGGTGCTCAACCTGTTCGCGGGGTTATACGCGCTGATCAAACAAAAACCGGAGCGCGACCTGAAGGCGCAGGAAGTCAACGCGGCGCAGCTGAAGCTGCTGCCGCCGGACTGGAAACCGCCGCAGCTGGCCTCCGCCGCGCTGGCGGAAACCGCGTCCGCGCCACTGGCACTGCCGGCATCGGCGCCGGCGGTGGCCACGTTGCCGTTGGAGCGCCCGGCGGCATCGCAGCCTGCCGCCGCCACGTCGAAACCCGCGGCCAAGCCCGCGCTTGCCGCCAGCGTGACGCCGCCGGCCAGCGCCAGCAAGCCGGCAGATGGCAAGTTGGCGGACAGCAAGCCACTGGCGCCGGCCAAGCCGGCCGAGTCCAAGCCAGTGGGTAGCGCTACCGCCGCGGCCAAGCTGTGCCGCAACTGGGGGCCGCTGGACCCCAAACAGCTGGAGCGGGTGCAGGGCGGCTTGCCGTCGCTGCAGTTGAGCACCGCGCCGGCGGCCAGCGTGAAGGAAGAGCTGCGCGGCTCCGGTCGCATCTGGGTGTTCTACCCGCCGCTGGCGACCCAGGCCGAGACGCAGACCCTGGTGTCCGAGCTACGCAGCAAGGGCTTCGACAGCTACATCGTCAAGACCGCCGGCGAGTTCAAGAACCACTTGTCGCTGGGGCTGTTCAGCAAGCTGGATGCCGCGCAGGCGCTGTTGCAGCGCCTCAAGGAAGCCGGCTACGACAAGGCCAAGCTGGATGTCCGTGGCGAGCGGGCGCGGGTCACCACCTTGAGCTTCAAGGCGCTGGACGAGGCGACCCTGGCGCGACTGCAGGCGCTGCAGCAGCGCTTGCTACCGGGCATCGTGCTGCAGGATTGCCGCTAGCCCCACAGGCAGACCCACGGGTCTGCCTTTTTTATGGCGGCCCGGACGCCGGCGGTGCTGTCATCAATCTGCCATGTTTTTGTCATGACCGTTTGATCGGGCTGTCATGTTGATCGCTTATGGTGGGCAACGCTCAAACCAATGCTTGCCGTCCAACGAGGTCAACATGTCCGACAGCTACAAAATCAAACACCACGGTGTCGAAGCCGCGGCCAACGTATCTGCCAATCCGCTGCTTTCCGATGTGCTGGAAGCGCGCTTTTCCCGTCGCGGCCTGCTGAAGGGTTCCGGCGCCGCCGGGCTGGCCGGCGTGCTGGCCGGCAGCTTTGCCGCGCTGGCCGAGGCGGCGCCGCTGCCGTTCGCGCACAAGCTGCCGCAACTGGGCTTCAAGCCGGTGCCGTTCGGTTTCGACGACAAGGTAGTGGTGCCGGACGGCTATGTGGCGGAGGTGCTGTATGCCTGGGGCGACCCGGTGGGCATCGCCGGCAGTATGCCGGCCTTCAAGCAGGACGCGTCCAACAGCGCCGCCGAGCAGGCGGTGCAGGCCGGCATGCACCACGACGGCATGGCCTACTTCCCGCTGCCGCTGGGGGCGACCGGCTCCAAGCATGGCCTGATGGCCATCAACCACGAATACACCGACGACGGCCTGCTGCACGTCGGCGGCATGCAGCCGTGGAACGGCGACAAGGTGAAGAAGGCGCAGGCGGCGGTGGGGGTGTCCATCATCGAGGTGGAGGCCAGCGGCAAGGGCTGGCAGGTAGTGCGCCCGTCCAAGTACGCGCGCCGCATCACCGCCAACACCCCGATCGCCATCGGTGGCCCGGCGCGCGGCAACGCGCTGATGAAGACCGAGGCCGACCCGCAGGGCGTGGAAATCCTCGGCACCTTCCAGAACTGCGCCAGCGGCCCGACGCCGTGGGGCACCTACCTGACCTGTGAAGAGAACTTCGACGGCGTGTTCGTCAACGAATCCGGCAATCTCACCGAGCTGGAAAAGCGCTATGGCATCAGCAACAAGGACGCCGGCTACCGCTGGGCGTGGGAAGACTTCCGCTTCGACCTGCAGCTGAACCCGAACGAAGCCAACCGCTTTGGCTGGGTGGTGGAAATCGACCCGTTCGACCCCAAGGCCAAGCCGGTGAAGCGCAGCGCACTGGGCCGCTTCAAGCACGAGGGCGCCACCGTCACCATCGCCCCGTCCGGTCATGCCGTGGTGTACATGGGCGACGACCAGCGCTTCGAGTACATCTACAAGTTCGTCTCCAAGAACAAGTACAACGCCAAGAACCGCAAGGCGAATATGAGCCTGCTGGAAGAGGGCACGCTGTACGTGGCGCGCTTCGACGCCGACGGCAACGGCCAGTGGCTGCCGCTGGTGCACGGCCAGCACGGCCTCGCCGCCGACAAGGGCTTTGCCGATCAGGGCGACGTGGTGATCAAGGCGCGCCTGGCTGCCGACCTCCTCGGCGCCACCAAGATGGACCGCCCGGAATGGATCGCCGTGCACAGCCACAAGCCGGGCGAGGTGTACTGCACGCTGACCAACAACTCCGACCGCGGCAAGGACGGCAAGCCGGGCACCGATGCGGCCAACCCGCGCAACAGCAACCTGTTCGGTCACATCATCCGCTGGAACGAAAACGGCGGCGATGCCACCGCCACCGGCTTCAAGTGGGACATCTTCGCGCTGGCCGGGCGCCCGGACGCCGCCAAGCCGGAGCATGTCGGCAATATCAAGGGCGATGCCTTCGGTAGCCCGGACGGCCTGAAGTTCGACCACAACGGCGTGCTGTGGGTGCAGACCGACGTGTCCACCTCCACGGTGAACATGAAGGAATACAAGGGCATGGGCAACAACCAGATGGTGGCGGTGGTGCCGGAAAGCGGCGAATTCCGCCGCTTCCTCTCCGGCCCGAACGGTTGCGAGATCACCGGCCTGGCGTTCACCCCGGACAACAAGACCATGTTCGTCAACATCCAGCACCCGGGTGAGCCGGATTCCGAGCGCAACGACCCGGCCAAGCCGACGGCGATCTCCAGCTGGCCGGATGGCCCGGCGGCCGGCCGCCCGCGTGCCGCCACCGTGGTGGTACGCAAGCGGGATGGCGGCGTGATCGGCAGCTAAACCGACCGCGTGCCTGGAAAACCGCCCTGCATTGCAGGGCGGTTTTGTTTTTTCTGCCGGCAGAATTGCCGGGTGGCGTGGGGACATGGGTTGTTGCGACGCAACAAATAGTGGTTTTTGATTAAGGAACTGGGTATCAACCTGGGTGTGCGTTTCTAAACGGCAGCCACGGTAACGTCATACAGGCCCGGCATTGCCGGGCCTTGTTCATGGCAGTGGCGGGCAACGTTGGCCGTCGGGCTGGCTGCGGTCGCTGGTGGCCGGGTGGCTGGCGAACCAGCTGTGTTGGCCGGCCGCCGCCTCCTGGCCGGACAGCGCCGCGCGCTCGATGCGTTGCAAGCCGTAGCCCAGCAGACAGGGCGACAGGCCGTGGCGGCGCAGGGCGGCGAAGGCGAAGCGGTCGGCCTCGCGCTCGTGTTCGCGGCTGTAGCTGGCATTGGCCAGCGCCATCGGCAGCAGCACGGTGAGGCTGCTGGCATCGCCGGTGATCAGCGTCAGTGCGGCCAGCACCCCTGCGCTTTCCAGCGCGCTGCGCAGGCCGTGACGCGCCTCCACATGGCCGGCTTCGTGCGCTAGGATGGCATCCAGCTCGTCGGCGCGGGTCACCACTTGCAGCAGCTGGTCGGTCACGACAATGCTGCCGCCGGGCAGTGCGAAGGCATTGGCGCCGATGTCCGGCGCATCGCGCAGCAGCAGGGTGTAGCGGTAGCGGCTGTCCGCTGGCAGCAGCGCCGCCAGTCGCGCCTGCAGCGCCTGTTGCCGCGCGACGGGCAGCTGGCTGGGGTGGATCAGTTCCTGTTGCTGCAGCCAGTCCAGGGTGTGCGCGGCCAGCTGCTGTTCGCTGCTGGGCGGTATCCACTGCACCAGCACGCCGGCCAGCAGCGGCAGCCCGTAGCGCCAGGCGGCCCAGCACACGGCGATGGCCGCCAGCAGGGTGCCCAGCAGCGCACGCCAGCTGTGCAGCAGCCAGTGGCTGCCGCGCTCCGCCAGTGGCAGGCCGCCCAGCAGGCGGCGGATCGCCACCCGGTCGGCCACCTCCAGCGTGCTGCCGTCCGGCAGCTGCAGCATGTCCGGCAGGGTGTCGACGCCGGCCTCCAGTCGCACCTCGCGCAGCAGGTAGCGGCGGCTGTCGTTGCCGGCGCTGACCACCAGCTCGTCGTCGCTGCGGCCAACGTTGGCCGCACGGGCTTGCGGGCTTTTGCCGTCCCGCCACCAGGCCGCGATGGTCACCATCCCAGATCCAGTTCCAGCAGCTCGGCCAGTTCGTCGCCACGGGCGTCGTCCAGTGCGTTGAGATCGGCATGCAGGCTGGCCAGATCGCCGGCGCCGAACAGCGCGCTGTGCTCCAGCAGCGTGCGCAGGCTGCGGATGCGCAGCCACGGCCAGGCCAGGCCCAGGCTGCACAGCAGCGCCAGCGCGTTGGAGAGATGCAGCCACAGCATGTGGCCGGTGCGCAGCCAGCACTCGATGCGGTGCGACTGGCCGTGCAGTTCCAGCGTGGTGTGGTTCAGCAGCACGCGCTGGATGGCCATGTTCGCGTAGCCCATGCTGGCCAGCAGCCAGGCCAGCAGCATGGCGCCGATGAAGGTGAAGTCGACGCTGTGCATGCTGCCGGCGCCGAACAGCCGGTTGACGATGGCGGGCAGGCCGATGGCGTTGCCGGTTTGCCAGATCAGGGCACCGAGCGCGCCGAGGGCGGCCAGATACAGCAAGGCGCTGAGCAGGCTGCCCAGCCCGGCCAGGTACAGGCGGCCGATACAGTCATGCTGCTTCAGGCTGGCCTGCCCCAGCGTGCTGTGTTGCAGCAGGTAGCGGCGCTTGATCAGCATGGCGCGTGGCCACAGCAGGCCGAAGGACAGCGCGGTGGTCAGCCAGCTCTTGAAGAACACCCAGTAGGCCGGGCGTACCTGGCCGCTGAAGCGCAGCCGCAGCTGGTTCCAGCTGGTATTGGCCAGGCGGAAGCGCATCGCCTGCACCGCGATCCAGGGCGCGATGGCGAAGGCGGCCAGGCCCAGCATGCCCTGCAGCGCGGGCGACCAACGGCCGGACAGCTGCCACAGCGTGAACAGCGCCAGCATCAGCAGCCGGCCTTTCAGGATGGCGCCGGGCTTGCCGTGATAGTCGAAGCGGCCGCCGGCCAAGCGGGTGTGACCGTACAGAAAGCGCTGCGTGCGTACCTTGGCCCAGGCCGAATACAGCCCCAGCGTCAGCACCGTCAGCAGCATATTGCCCAGCCACAGCCGGTAGTAGCCGCTAGTGCTGGCGCTGAACTCGAACGGCAGGCAGTCCTTGCGCGGCGGTTGTAGTGCTGCGGCGGTGTCGTGCATCGCGTACTCCCGGTTAAGTGTTTAATTTTCCATCACAAGCTTGCCGTTGCTGCGGCAACACGGCACACTGCGCACTCCTGCGCCGAGGGGCGCGGCAGCCTCCACCCGTCGGCTGTGCAAGATGGACGGGAATCGTCGGCCCGCGGCCCAAACAATCATCGCAGCGGCCGGCGTGCTCTGTTCCGGAGCGTTTCATGACTGACCTCATCAAGGGTGACGGTGCCATCCGTCGTCAAAGCCTGTACGGCTCTTCCATCGAAAACACTTACGCCGGCGTGCTGTCGTTCATGCGCCGCAATTACACGCGCAATCTGGACGGCGTGGACGTGGTGGTTTCCGGCATTCCGCTGGACCTGTCCGTGACCTTCCGTTCCGGCGCGCGCCAGGGCCCGCAGGCCATCCGCGCCGCCAGCGTGCAGCTGGCGGAACTGAAGCCCTACCCGTGGGGCTTCGACCCGTTTGACGACCTGGCGGTGGTCGACTACGGCGATTGCTGGTTCGATGCGCACAACCCGCTCACCATCAAGCCGTCCATCATCGAGCATGCCCGTACCATCCTGGCCTCTGGCGCCAAGATGCTCACCTTCGGCGGCGACCACTTCGTTACCTACCCGCTGCTGATCGCGCACGCCGAGAAGTATGGCAAGCCATTGGCATTGTTGCACTTCGATGCGCACTGCGATACCTGGCCGGACGACGAGCCGGACAGCCTGAACCACGGCACCATGTTCTACAAGGCGGTGAAGGAAGGCCTGGTGGACCCGGCGAAATCGGTACAGGTCGGCATCCGAACCTGGAACGACGACTTCATGGGCATCAACGTGCTGGACGCGCCGTGGGTGCACGACAACGGCGTGGACGCCACCATCGCCGAGATCAAGAAGACCATCGGCGACGCGCCGGTGTACGTCACCTTCGATATCGACTGCCTGGACCCGGCCGCGGCGCCGGGTACCGGCACCCCGGTACCGGGCGGCCTCAGCACCGCGCAGGCGCTGAAGATCATCCGCAACCTGGGCGATCTCAACATCGTCGGCATGGACGTGGTGGAAGTGGCGCCCAGCTACGACCAGAGCGAAATCACCGCCCTCGCCGCCGCGCACATCGCCTGTGACATGCTGTGCCTGATGCGTAACAAGAAGGTGGCAGGCAAGCTGTAAGCAGGCTGCCAGCCCATGCGGCCAACGTTGGCCGCAAACAGAAACCGCGCCGGGTGCAGACCGGGCGCGGTTTTTTCATGGGCTGGCCGCTTCAGTGCGGGACGAGCAGCAGCAACAGCAGCAGGCTCTCGCACACTTCGATGCCGGCGCCGAGGCAGTCGCCGCTCATGCCGCCGAGTTTGCGTTTGAGATAGCCCCACCAGCACAGCCCAGCCAGCGGCGCCAGCAGCAGTGGCGGCGCCAGCCACCACGAGGCGGCGGCCAGCAGCAGCGCGGACAGCCAGAAGCTGGGCCAGTGCGTGCGCCAGGCGAAGCGCTCGCCGCTGCCGGGCGCCAGGCTGGGCAGCGTTGCCGACCAGGCCACGGCGAACAGCCGCGGCCACGCCGGCAGCAGCAGCAGCGGTGCAAGGTTGGCCGCAAGCGTGATAAGCCTGGCGGCCAGTCCGTCTGCTAGCCCGGACCCGCCCAGCGCAGCCGGGGAAATACCCTCTGCCGGTAGCGCATGCTGCACCAGCAGCATCAGCAGCACCAGCTTGGCGAGCAGCTGCAGCGCCATGCTCATCACGCCGAAGCTGCCCAGGTGCGGATCTTTCAGTACCTCGAGGAAACGTTCGCGCGAGCGGTGGGCAGCGCCCAGCGCGTCGGCGAGGTCGGCCAGGCCGTCGATATGCAGGCCGCCGGTTACCCACAGCCAGGCCAGCAGCCCCAGCAGTGCCGCCAGCCACGGATCAATCAGGCTGCCGGCCAGCAGCGCCAGCCACACCGCGGCGCCCACCAGTACGCCCACCGCGGCGAACCAGCGCGCGGCGTCGGCCAGCCAGGCCGGGTCGAAATGTTTGAGCTGCGGCGTGGGCAGCCGGGTCAGGAACTGGATGGCAAGAATCAGCGAACGCATGGGCAGGGACAGGTTGGCCGCAAGGCGGCGTTGGTCGTGGTGCAACGGCACGGCGGCGCGGCTGCGGCGTTGGTGCATGGCGACGGCGGCAGGTGGCCGTCGCGCACTACACAGTATCGCCGAAGTGCCGCCGAGATGGCTGCGCGGCTTAGCGCGGCGGCGGCTCCGGCGTTTCCAGCCGCAGCAGGTAGGCCGGGTGGCCGTCGAGGATGGACAGCTGCGCGAAGCCGCCGCGCTGCACCGCCATCAGCCGGGCGACGTTGAAGTCGGTGCCCAGCAGCTCGGCCAGCAGCACGTTGATCACGCCGCCGTGGCTCACCAGCACGCGGTGGCTGCCGCGCGCTTCGCGCATCCAGCCGGCAAAGCCCGCTAGCACGCGGCGGCGGAAGGCGTCGAAGCGCTCGCCGCCTGCCGGCGTCAGCAGGCCGCGCGCCAGCAGCGTCTGCCAGTCCGGCGTTTCGGCGGCGATATCGGCCAGCGGGCGCTGCTCCCAGCTGCCGAAATCGCATTCGGCCAGCAGCGGCGCCACATGCAGCGGCACGCCGCAGGCCAGCGCCTGCTGCACGGCGAACTCGCGGCAGCGCAGCAGCGGCGAGGTGGCGATGGCGGTGACCGGCGCATGCCGCACGATGCGCTGCCAGCTGGCGGCCATCGCCGTGCGGCCGACATCGTTCAGTGGCAGGTCCGTGCTGCCGATCAGCCGGCCGCGGTGGTCGATGTCGCCGTGGCGCAGCAGGGTCAGGGTGTAGGGGTTCACTCGTTTTTACCGGCCACGCCGGCCTCGGCAAAGGTGGCCATGCCGGCGTGCAGGGCGATGGCCTGCTGCAGCAGCGGAATCGCCAGCGCCGCGCCGGAGCCTTCGCCCAGGCGCAGGCCGAAGTCGAGCAGCGGCGACAGCCCCAGCGCCGCCAGCGCCAGCGCGTGGCCGGTTTCCTGCGAGCAGTGGCTGGCCAGCAGCCACGGGGTGAGATCCGGATCGATGGCCTGCGCCGCCAGCGCGGCGGCAGTGCTGATGAAGCCATCCAGCAGCAGCGGCACGCCCTGCGCCGCGCCTTCCAGGTAGAAGCCGGCGATGGCGGCGATTTCCAGCCCGCCCAGCTCGGCCAGCAGCGCCTGGCCGTCCAGATCCGGCGCCACGCGCGCCAGCGCGTCGGCCACCACCTGGCGCTTGTGCGCCAGCGCGGTATCACCCACGCCGGTGCCGCGGCCGACGATGGCCTCCGGGCTGTGGCCGCTTAGCCGGCAGATCAGCGCCGCCGACGGCGTGGTGTTGCCGATGCCCATGTCGCCGGCGATCAGCAGGTTGGCGCCGTCGGCAATGGCGCGGCGCGCGGCCATGCGGCCAACCTCCAGCGCGGCGGCGCACTGCTCGGCGCTCATCGCCGGCTCGCGGCGGATGTTGCCGCTGCCGGCGCGCACCTTGGCGTGCACGATGGGTAGAGCGGCCAGGTCGGCAGCCACGCCGGCATCCACCACTTCCAGTCGCGTCTGATTGGCGCGCGCCAACACGCTGATGGCGGCGCCGCCGTGCACGAAGTTGGCCACCATGGCGGCGGTGACCTCCGGCGGGTAGGCGGACACGCCGTCGGCGCACACGCCGTGATCGCCGGCGAACACGGTGATGGCTGGCTGCAGCGGCTGCGGGATGTCGCGGCCTTGCAGGCCGGCTAGGGTGATGGCGAGTTCTTCCAGCTTGCCCAGGCTGCCGGCGGGTTTGGTCAGCTGTTGCTGGCGCGCTGCGGCGGCGTGACGGGCGGCGAGATCGGGGGCGGGGATGCGGGGCATGGGGTTTCCTTGCTGCCGCGGCGCGCATTGGCGCGCAGCCGGCGGATGATGATGGCGCGACCATACGGCAGGCCCCGCCCGCTGGCAATGTCTTGCGCCGGAATAAGCAAATCGCCGCGCGCTGCGGCAGCCACTGCCGGCAGCGGGTATAATCTGTGTCCTGCAGGTGTCCGGCATGTAACAGGCCGGATGAAACGGGAAGCCGGTGCAAGTCCGGCGCTGTCCCCGCAACGGTAAGGCCTGATGACGCGCGTCATCCAGGAGCGACCACAAGCCACTGCCCGATGGGCGGGAAGGCGTCGCCCCGCACGGCCCAGCCCGGAGACCGGCCTGCAGTCGGACGCGGCGGAATCGCGTCCATGCTGGAGCATCGCGGGGAGGCGATCTGACAGTTCGCAGCTATTCCCACCGCTTGCGTGCGTCCTTGTATTTCTCCGCACTCCGTTTTTTTCTACCTGGAGTGTGACTCAAATGTTCAACTACAAACCGTTGGCCGCGCTGGTAGCGCTGGCCTGTGCCCCGGCCGCGCTGGCCGCCTCCGTTACCCAGCTGGATGAAGTGGTGGTGACTGCCACGCGCGTATCGACCCCGGTTGCCAAGGTGCTGTCCGATGTGACCGTGCTGGGCCGCGAGGAAATCGAGCAGTCCGGCAGCCTGAGTCTGCCGGAGTTCCTGGCACGGCAGGCAGCGGTGGAAATCTATAACAACGGTGGTGAAGGCAAGTCCGGCGGCATCTATCTGCGTGGCACCAATTCCGGTCATGTGTTGGTGCTGGTGGATGGCATGCGGATTGTGTCTGCTACCGCGGGTAGCACTTCGCTGCAGTACATCCCGCTGGCGGCGGTGGAGCGCATCGAGATTGTGCGCGGCCCAGCGTCCAGCCTGTATGGTGCCGACGCCATCGGTGGCGTGATCCAGATTTTCACCAAGAAAGGCGACGGCGAGCCGAACGTGCAGACCAATGTCGGTGTTGGTTCAGATGGCAAACGCCAGGTCGGTGCCGGCATCAGTGGCAAAACCGGTAGCACCAGCTATAGCCTGGCATTCGACCACAACCAGACCAATGGTTTTTCGGCAACCAATTCTGGGGTGTCCTACGGCTATAACCCGGATCGTGACGGTTACGACAACACTACTTATTTGGCCAGCGTGCAACACGAGTGGGCTGCCGGTCACAGCATTGGCGTAACGCTATACCAGACCGAGGCGATTTCCGAGTACGACTCCAGCCCTGACGCGCAGGATGAAGAACATGCCCGTCTAGCCGGCCAGAGTGTGGAGCTGAAGGATCAGCTAACCGGCGACTGGCTGAGCACATTGCGCTACAGCCATACTGATGACCGTTCCATCAGCTACACCAATGGCAACTTCGACCAGTCTGACAGCACCTTTGAAACCCGTCAGGATGAATGGCTGTGGCAGAGTGATATCCAGCTGGCGCCGGGCCAGCAGCTGACTGTAGGTGTCTCCAATGTCGAACAGCACGTGCTGAGCTCGACGGCCTTTACCACCACCAGCCGTAGCGTCAACGCGGCCTTTGCCGGCTACCAGGGCGAATTTGGTGCCCATCGCCTGCAAGGCAGTGTGCGTTATGACGATAACTCGCAGTTTGGTGGCAAGCGTACCGGCCAGATTGGCTATGGCTTTGTTCCTGCCGAGGGTTGGCTGCTGCGTGCGGCTTATGGCACGGCCTACAAGGCGCCGACATTCAATGATCTGTACTACCCGCTTTCTTATGGCTACCAGGGCAACCCTAACCTGAAACCGGAAGAGGCGACCAACCGGGAACTGGCGATAGATTGGCGGCAAGGTGCCAATTTTGTAAAGCTGACGGCATTCGATAACAAAATCGATAACCTGATTGAAACAACCGACGATTACTCGACAGTAAACAACATTGGTCGCGCCCGTATCTCCGGACAAACGCTGGAGACTGGCAGTGCGTTCGGTGTTTTCTCAGTTGCGGCCAACCTGACATCGCAGCGTGCCCGCGACCTGGACAGCGGCAAATTGCTGAAAAACCGCGCCAAGCTGTTTGGCGGCGTTACCGCCGGGCTGCAGCAGGCGCGTACACGCTGGACTGCCGAATGGCGCTTCAGTGGCCGCCGTCCTGCCAATAGCAGCAATAGCGAGTATCTGGATGGCTATGGTGTGGTTAACCTGGGGGCCGATTACCAGCTGAACCCGCACTGGACCATCGGTACCCGTCTGACCAATATTGCCGACAAACAGTACGAAACCGCCAAGGGCTACAACCAGGCGGGTCGTGGCTGGCTGCTGACTGCCCGTTACAGCAACTAAGTGAGTTTCGATGCAACACCTCATCACCGGCGGCGCCCGCAGCGGCAAGAGCCGCTTTGCCGAACAACTGGCGCTGGCGCATGCCGGGCCGGTGCGCTATGTGGCTACCGCCGAGCGGCGCGCCGGTGACGAGGCGTTTGCCGCGCGCATCGCGCAGCACCAGTCGCGCCGCCCGGCCGGCTGGCAGCTGCACGAGCCGGGGCGGGAACTGGCAGCGGCGATCGCCACTGCCGGTGTCGGTGAACTGTTGCTGGTGGACTGCATCGGCATGTGGCTGATGCGCTTCTTCGGCGCGGATGGCGGTTTTGACCGGGCCGGCTGGCAGCAGCAGCGCGATGCCTTGCTGGCAGCGCTGGCCGTGACGCCGGCCCGCGTGCTGCTGGTAAGCAATGAGATCGGCTGGGGCGTGGTGCCGCTGGGCGAGGAAACCCGCGTGTTCGTCGACGAACTGGGCTGGCTGAACCAGGCGCTGGCGGCCGTGTGCCAGCAGGTGACGCTGGTGGCATGCGGCCAACCTTTGTGCCTGAAAGGCGCGGCATGAGGCGGCTGCTGTTGGCCGCCTGGCTGCTGGCGGCGTTGCCGGTGGGGGCGCAGGTTGGCGTGCGCGACGGGCTGGGGCAGTTGCTGAGCCTGCCGGCGCCGGCACGGCGCATCGTGGCGTTGTCGCCGCATCTGGTGGAAGACCTGTACGCCATCGGCGCCGAGCGGCAGCTGGTGGCGGCGGTGGATTACAGCGATTACCCGCCGGCGGCGCGGCAGTTGCCGCGGGTGGGCGGCTACAGCGGCATCAGTCTGGAGGCGATACTGCGCCAGCGGCCGGACCTGGTGCTGGCCTGGCGCGATGGCGGCAATGGCCGCGAGCTGGCACGGCTGCGCGAGCTGGGCATTCCGGTCTACATCAGCGCGCCGGTGGCGCTGGCGGATGTCGCCAGCGAGTTGCGCCGGCTGGGTACGCTGACCGGCCGCGCCGCGCCGGCCGAAGCTGCCGCACGGCAATATGAAGACGGGCTGCGGACGCTGCAGCGCCGGCATGCGCGCGCGGCGCCGCTGCGGGTGTTCGTGCAGGTGGGCGACAACCCGCTGTTTACCGTCAGCAGCCGCAGTTTTCTTGGCTCCTTACTGACGCTGTGCGGCGGGCGCAATGTGTTTGCCGCCGCGCCGTTGCCGGCGCCGCAGGTCAGCAACGAGGCGGTGCTGGCCGCCCGTCCGCAGGTGATGCTGGCTTTCGATGCGTCGCTGCCGGCGCGCTGGCAACGTTGGCCGCAGCTGCCGGCGGTGCGCGACCGGCTGCAGTTCACGTTGGCGCCCGATCCGGTCAGCCGGCCCGGCCCGCGCCTGCTGGAGGGTGCGGCCAACGTGTGTGCCGCGCTGAACAGCGCCCGCCACAAGCTGGGTTTGACGCCCTCCTGACGCCCCGTTATCCTCGCCGCCATGGAACATGAACTCGACTATCTGGAAAGCCGTGTCGCCGCGCTGATTGCGCGCCTGCACGAGCTGGATGCGCAAAACAGCCGCCTTGCCGCCGCGCTGGGCGAATCGCTGCGCGACAATGCCGAGCTGAAGTTTGCGCTGGAAGAAACCCGCCACCGCGTGGCCGCGCTGATGGAACGGCTGCCAAAGGAGGAAGAGGCATGAGCGATGTGGTTCAGGTCGACGTGACCCTGCTGGGGCGTCAGTTCACCATCGGCACGCCCAGCGACGAGCGCGCCACGCTGGAACAGGCGGTGCGCCTGCTGGCCGACAAGATCGACACCATCCAGGCCGGTGGCCGGGTGATGGACGCCGACAAAGTGGCGATCATGGCGGCGCTGAATATCGCCCACGACCTGCTGAAGGTAAAAGTCGGCGATGGCGGCTTGGAGATGGCCACGATCCAGCGTAAAATACATTCCATGAGCGAGGCCGCCGATCAGGCGCTGTCCGCCAGTCAGCAGAAGCTGTTCTAGCCGCTGCCGACGACACAGAACATCCGTTTACCCCCTGCGGTGTTCGAGAAGGCTCCTAAATTCCTTTGTACCAATGCGTTCGCTTTGGTTGCTAGTAGAAGTTGCAGGTGTGCCGTGCCCCTTGCGGGTACGCCCGAAGCAACGTGCAGGCGACCCCCTGGAAACAGGGTACAAGCGAATTTTGCCGGATCGACACTCGCGGGGGACTCCCATCCCCCGGCCAAGTCTGCCTGATGACTATTAACCACCCCGTTGCCGACAAGCAGGCGCTGCGTCGCCAGGTGCGCCGCGCGCGCATGGCGCTGACGCCGCAACAGCGCGCCGCCGCAATGCGTGCGGTGACGCGGCATGCGTCGCGCTTCCTGCGCCGCGACAAGCGTATCGGCGCCTATCTGGCGGCCGGCTCCGAACTGGACCTGGATGTGCTGATCAGCACCGCGCTGTGGCGCGGTGGCAATGTGTTCCTGCCGCAGATTCCCGCTGGCAGCCGTCGGCTGTGGTTCAGCCGCCTGGGCGGCGAGCGCCGCTGGTACCAGCACCCGCGCTACGGCATTGCCGAGTACGACGGGGTCTGCTTGCGGGCGGAAAAACTCGACGTGCTGTTTGTGCCGCTGCTGGCGGTGGATGCCGACGGCTACCGCATGGGGCAGGGCGGCGGCTTTTACGACACCACGCTGGCCTTCCGCCAGCGCCATCCAGCGCGCCGGCCGCTGCTGGTGGGCGTGGCCTACGACTGCCAGCGCGTGGCGCGGGTGCCGCGCGAGCCGTGGGATGTGCGCCTGGACTACCTGGTGACCGAGAGCGGGCTGTACCGCTTCCGCTGAGCACTGTCGCATTCGGTCACATATCCACACACTTTTTGTAACGATCTCCGCGCCACAGTCTGATAGGCTGAAACTGTCATTTCACAGGAGTTGCCCGATGAAACGCGATTGGCACAACAAGGCACTGCTGGCCGCCATCAGTCTGTCACTGGTAGGCATGCCGGTGCTGGCCGCCCCGCCGGAAGGCAAGGGCAATAACGGTAACCATGGCCAGAACGACGGCTATGGCAACCCGGTGATCCTGCCGCAGCATGGCAAGTCGCACGGCAAGCCCGAGCACGGCCAGCGCCACGACAAGCAGGATAAACAGGGCAAGCACAGCTACGGCGAGCGTCGCGACGAGCAACGCTACCAGCGTGGCGGCATCAGCGTGACCGACGCCCGCCGCTTCGCCTACGAATCGCACCTGGACTACCGCGACTACCGCGCGCTGCCGCCGGGCATCCGCATGAACCTGGCGCGCGGCAAGCCGCTGCCGCCGGGCATCGCCAAGCGGCAGGTGCCGCACGACCTGCTGGTGCGCCTGCCGCGGCACCCGGGCTACGAGTGGCAGGTGGTGGGTACCGACCTGCTGCTGGTGACGGTCGGCACGCTGATCGTGCACGAGATCCTGAAAGACGTGTTCCTGCACTAAGCAGCGCTATCGTTCACCGCTGCAAGGCCGCCCGGCATGCCGGGCGGCCTTGTCGTTTGCTGCGCGACCGCGGGGTAAAAGGGGTGACGGCCAGCGGCACGGGCGGAGATAATGCCACCATCGTTGCAATCACTGGGCCGGCATTCCGCGTCGGCCGACGGAGCAGAGCCATGCGCTACTGGCTGATGAAGTCCGAGCCGGACGAGGTGGGCATCGACCACCTTGCGGCCAACCCCGACACGCGGTTCGAGTGGACCGGCGTGCGCAACTACCAGGCGCGCAACTTCATGCGTGACGACATGCAGCCGGGCGACCTGCTGCTGTTCTGGCATTCCTCCTGCCCCGAGCCGGGCATCGCCGGCATCGCCGAGGTGGCGAGCGCCGCGCATGCCGACTCCAGCCAGTTCGATCCGGCCAGCCCCTACCACGACGCCAAATCCGACCCGGCCAATCCGCGCTGGCAGTGCGTGGACGTGCGCTTCGTGAAAAAGACGCGGCTGGTGTCGCCGCAGGAGCTGCGCCAGCACCCGCCGCTGGCGGAGATGACGGTGCTCAAGCGCGGCAACCGGCTGTCGATCACCCCGGTAACGGCCGAGGAATGGGCCTACCTGCACGAGATGGTGCTGTGATGCTGTCGCTATCCATGTTCGCGGTATTGCTGGGCTTTGGCGCGCTGGCTGGTTTTCTGGCCGGGCTGCTGGGGGTAGGCGGCGGGCTGGTGATCGTGCCGGTGGTGGTGGGCGTGCTGGAGGCGGCGCGGCTGGGTGGCAGCCACGTGCAGCACCTGGCGGTGGGCACCTCGCTGGCGGTGATGGTGTTCACCAGTTTTTCCAGCGTGCTGGCGCACCACAAGAAGGGCGCGGTGGACTGGCGCATCGTGCGTGGCATGGCGCCGGGCATGGTGCTGGGCACCCTCGGCGGCAGCCTGCTGGCCGGGCTGATTCCCAGCGTCGCGCTGCGCTGGTTCTTCGTGCTGTACGCCTATGTGATCGGCGTGCAGATGTTTCTCGGCGCCAAGCCGGCGGCCAGCCGCGACATGCCGGGCGTGGCCGGGCAGGGCGCCGCCGGCGGCGTCATCGGCATGGTGTCCAGCTGGGTGGGCATCGGCGGCGGCTCGATGAGCGTGCCGTTCATGGGCTGGTGCAATGTGCCGGTGCACACCGCCATCGCCACCAGCGCCGCGCTGGGCTGGCCTATCGCGGTGTCCGGTGCCATCGGCTACCTGCTCAGCGGCTGGCAGCAGCCCGGCCTGCCGTGGGGCGCCGTGGGTTTCGTCTACCTGCCGGCGATGCTGGCGTTGATGCTGATGACGGTGCTGCTGGCGCCGCTGGGGGCGCGCGCCGCGCATGCGCTGCCAGTGGCCAAGCTGAAAAAGGCCTTCGCCGTGCTGATGGTGGTGATGGCCACGGAAATGCTGTTCGGCCTGTTGCGCCACGGTTGAGCCGGCGACGGTGGCGCGAGGCGTCGTTGGCAGTGGCCGGCAGTGGCATGCCGCGAGCGGCCTGCGCCGGCGTGTGCAAGGTTGGCCGCATGCGGCCAACCTTGCTGTTTTTTTGGGCAGTGGGCCGGTATGCCGCCTCGCCGTGGTCGCCATGCGCCGTATATAATGCCCCGATTGATTTTGCTCGCCATTTTTCGCCTTTCTCAGACAAAGAACATCATGCAAGAACATTACAGCCCGCGCGAAATCGAAGCCGCCGCGCAACAGAAATGGCAGCAGACCGCCGCCTTCAAGGCCGTGGAAGACACTTCGCGTCCCAAGTACTACGCGCTGTCCATGTTCCCGTACCCGTCCGGCAAGCTGCACATGGGTCACGTGCGCAACTACTCCATTACCGACGTGCTGGCGCGCTTCAAGCGTCACCAGGGCTTCAACGTGCTGCAGCCGATGGGCTGGGACGCCTTCGGCCTGCCGGCCGAGAACGCGGCGATGAAGAATGGTGGCGCGCCGGCAGCCTGGACCTACGCCAACATCGAGTACATGAAGCAGCAGCTGGACAGCCTGGGCTTCGCGCTGGACTGGGAGCGCGAGCTGGCCACCTGCAAGCCGGACTACTACCGCTGGGAACAGTGGCTGTTCACCCGTCTGTTCCAGAAGGGCGTGATCTACAAGAAAAACGGCGTGGTGAACTGGGACCCGGTGGACCACACCGTACTGGCCAACGAGCAGGTGGTGGATGGCCGCGGCTGGCGCTCCGGCGCGCTGGTGGAAAAGCGCGAAATCCCGATGTACTACTTCGCCATCACCCAGTACGCCGACGAGCTGCTGAACGATCTGGACAAGCTGGACGGCTGGCCGGAACAGGTCAAGACCATGCAGCGCAACTGGATCGGCAAGAGCTTCGGTGCCGAGGTGACCTTCGGCTATGACCAGGCCAGCATCGGCCACGACGGCCAGCTGAAGGTGTACACCACCCGTCCGGACACCCTGATGGGCGCCACCTACGTGGCGGTGGCTGCCGAGCACCCGCTGGCCACCCAGGCTGCTGCGGCCAACCCTGCGCTGGCTGCCTTCGTCGCCGAATGCAAGAAGGGCGGCGTGTCCGAAGCCGACATCGCCACCCAGGAAAAACGCGGCATGGATACCGGCCTGTTCGTGATCCACCCGCTGACCGGCGCCAAGCTGCCGGTATGGGTAGCCAACTATGTGCTGTGGGGCTACGGCGAAGGCGCGGTAATGGCGGTGCCGGCGCACGACGAGCGCGATTTCGAGTTTGCCAACAAATACCAGCTGGCCATCAAGCAGGTGTACCGCCAGGCCGACGGCGCAGACAGTTTCGATGCCGCCAACTGGCAGGAGTGGTACGGCGCCAAGGACGGCCTCACTACCGTGAACAGTGGCAAGTACGACGGCAAGGACTTTGCCGGCGCCTTTGACGCCATCGTTGCCGACCTGGAAGCCAAGGCTGCCGGCGCCAAGAAAACCCAGTACCGCCTGCGCGACTGGGGTATCAGCCGCCAGCGCTACTGGGGCTGCCCGATTCCCATCGTGCACTGCCCGAGCTGCGGCGACGTGCCGGTGCCGGAAAAAGACCTGCCGGTGGTGCTGCCGGAAAACGTGATTCCGGATGGCGCCGGCAGCCCGCTGGCCAAGATGCCGGAATTCTACGAAACCAGCTGCCCCAAGTGCGGCGGCGCGGCCAAGCGCGAAACCGACACCATGGACACCTTCGTGGAATCCAGCTGGTACTACGCGCGCTACGCCAGCCCTAAGTGCGACACCGCGATGCTGGACAAAGATGCGGCCAACTACTGGCTGCAGGTGGACCAGTACGTCGGCGGCATCGAACACGCCATCCTGCACCTGCTGTACGCCCGCTTCTTCCACAAGCTGATGCGTGACGAAGGCCTGGTGGACAGCGACGAGCCGTTCAAGAGTCTGCTCACCCAGGGCATGGTGGTGTGCGAGACCTTCCACCGCGACCTGCCCAACGGCGCCAAGGACTGGATCGCCCCGCAGGACGTGGTGCTGGAGCGCGACGGCAAGGGCAAGATCATTGCCGCCACCCACCGCGTGGACGGTCAGCCGGTGCAGATCGGCGGTATCGAGAAGATGTCCAAGTCCAAGAACAACGGCGTGGACCCGCAGGAGTTCATCGAGAAATACGGCGCCGACACCGCGCGCCTGTTCATGATGTTCGCCGCGCCGCCGGACCAGTCGCTGGAATGGTCGGACGCCGGTGTGGAAGGCGCGCACCGCTTCCTGAAGCGGCTGTGGAAGACCGCCCGCGAGCACGTGGCTGCCGGCATCACCGCCGCGTATACCGGTGGCGAGCTGAATGCCAGCCAGAAGGAGCTGCGCTTCAAGCTGCACAGCACCATCCAGAAGGTGAGCGACGACTACGGCCGCCGCCAGCAGTTCAACACCGCCATCGCCGCGGTGATGGAGCTGCTGAACACCTTCGACAAGGCCGATACCAGCGGTGAGGTTGGCCGCGCCGTGGCGCAGGAAGTGCTGGAAGCTGCCACCGTGCTGCTGTCGCCGATCGTGCCGCACGTTACCGACGCCATCTGGAGTGAACTGCAGCCGGGCAGCGAGCTGCTGAACGCGCCGTGGCCGCAGGTAGACGAAGCCGCACTGGTGAAGAGCGAGCTGGAGCTGATGATCCAGGTCAACGGCAAGCTGCGCGGCAGCATCACCGTGGCCGCCGATGCCGCCAAGGATGCCATCGAGGCCGCCGCGCTGGCGCACGACAACGTGGTCAAGTTCATGGAAGGCAAGCCGGCCAAGAAAGTGATCGTGGTGCCGGGCCGCCTGGTCAACATCGTGGTGTAAACCGTTTCGCGGCGCTCCGGCGCCGCGACGCTTACCCGGCGGCGCGGCCCATCCCGCGCCGCTGTCACATGGAAGAGCTGCAATGAAACGAATGCTGCGCAACATCGCCCTGCTGGCCTGCATCGGCACCCTGTCCGCCTGCGGCTTCCAGCTGCGCGGGCTGTCCACCCCGCTGTCGCAGAGCGCCCCGCTGAGCTTCACCTCCCTGCGCATCGCCCAGGCCGGCAGCCTGCAGTCGGCGCTGGAAACCGCGCTGCGCCGCGACGGCCGCATCCAGTTCGACAACCTCAAGGGCAATGCCGACGCGGTGCTGCGCATCGTCGACGAGGAAGACCGCAAGGATGTGCTGGGCGTCAGCCTGGCCGGCGACGTTAACGAATACATGCTGATCTACAGCGTGCGCGCCACCGTGCAGCGCCTGCAGGACGAGGCGCCGCTGCCGCTGTCCATCACCCTGCGCCGCACCATGAGCTACAGCGATTCGGTGACGCTGGGCAAGGAGCGCGAAGAGGCATTGCTGCGCGCCGACATGCGCAAGGAAGCCGCCGATCAGCTGGTGCGTCGCCTGGGCTACCTGCCGGCGCCGGGAAGCAAGGCCGATGCCGGCAAACAGCCCTGAGGCGCTGAAGGAGCAGCTGGCGCGTGGTGCGCCGGCGCCGCTGTACCTGGTGTACGGCGAGGAGGCACTGCTGGCGCTGGAGGCGGCCGATGGCATCCGCGCCGCGGCGCGCGCCGCCGGCTACCTGGAGCGCGAGGTGCTGACGGTGGAAGGCGGCAACTTCGACTGGTCGCAGCTGCGCGATGCCATGAGCAGCGTATCGCTGTTCGCCTCGCTCAAGCTGCTGGAGATCCGCATCCCCGGCGGCAAGCCCGGCACCGAGGGCGGCGAGGCGCTGCAGCTGCTGGCGGCCAATCCGCCGCCGGATACCATCACCCTGATCCAGCTGCCCAAGCTCGACAAGACGCAGCAGAAGAGCAAATGGTTCACCGCGCTGGAAAAGAGCGCGGTACTGGTGGAGGCGCGGCCGGTAGGCCGCAACGAGCTGCCGGCGTGGATCGCACGCCGCCTCAAGCTGCAGGGCCAGACGCTGGGTCACGATGCCGCGGTGTTCTTCGCCGACCGGGTGGAAGGCAACCTGCTGGCGGCCAAGCAGGAAATCGACAAGCTGGCGCTGCTGCATCCGCCGGGCGAGCTGACGCTGGAGCAGCTGCGCGAGGCGGTGGCCAACGTGGCGCGCTTCGATGTGTTCCATCTGTCGGAAAGCTGGCTGGCCGGCGACACCGCCCGCGCCACGCGCATGCTGGACGGGCTGGAGGCGGAAGGCGAGGCGCCGGTGCTGGTGTTGTGGTCGTTCACCGAGGATGTGCGCATGCTGATCCGTCTCGGCCGCGGCCTGCAGGAAGGCCGCACCGTGCGTGACATGGCCAACGAGCTGCGGCTGTGGGGCGACAAGCAGCGGCTGGCGGAGCCGGCACTGAAGCGCATCGGCGGCAAGCAGCTGATGGCGGCGCTGGCCGAGTGCGCGCGCATCGACCGCCAGATCAAGGGCGTGGAGCCGGGCGAGCCGTGGCACAGCCTGAAACGGCTGGCGGCCAGGTTGGCCGCACGCTGAGCAGGCGGCAACAAAAAAGCCCGGATTACTCCGGGCTTTTTTCATGGCGGGCGATGGCGCTTACAACGGGGTATCGCCTGGGATCACCAGCTTCACGCGTTGCGACTGGTACTGCACTGGCAACAGGCTCTGGCCGGTGCGGCGCTCATAGGAGGCCAGCACCTTGGCCACGTATTCGCGGGTTTCCGGGTACGGCGGGATGGTGTTGCGATACTTGCTCACCGCGCCTTCGCCGGCATTGTAGGCGGCGATGACCAGCGGCATGTCGCGGTTGAACAGCGCCAGCAGGAAGCGCACGTAGCGCGCGCCGGCCCGGATGTTTTCCACCGGGTCGACCGGGTTGCTGGCGCCGAAGCGGCTGGCGGTGTCCGGCATCAGCTGCATCAGGCCGATGGCGCCCTTGGGCGAAATGGCGCCCGGGTTGTAGCCGGATTCAACGGTGATGATGGAGTGCAGCAGCTGCGGATCGAGCTTCTGTTCCTGCGCGATGCGGTTGATCAGCTTGTTGAACAGTGCGGCCATCTGCCGGTTGTAGCCCGGCGCGTTCACTTGCGGGATCGGCTGGCTGGGGGCGAGCACTTGCGGCTGCAGCGGTGCCGGCGGCACGTCGTAGCTCAGCGTGGCACCCAGGCCGGGGGCGATGGCGTCGGCGCGGACATCGTAATCGCTGCCTGGCGCTAGGCTGTCGGCGGCATGAGCGGCGGGAAGCAGCATGGCGGCCAGCAGCGCGGCCAGTAGTGAGCGTGTGATCATGATGACAATAAAGAACCTGGTGGCCGCGCGGACCGATGCCTGCATATTAATAAGACAAATGTGAAATTTCCAGTAACAAATACTTACAAATAATGACGCCTGGCCGGCAAAACAGCGGCGCTGGCGACGGCTTTTTCAGCACTGGCGGGGGCTGTGCGGTTAAACAGGCTGTGACAGGCCGGCGCCATGGCGGCGCAAAAAAGTTCGCGCTGTGGTGTGCCGGCGACTGCGGCGCGCTGGGCGGGCCGGGGGCGTGGCCGCCCGCGCGGGCGACCGGTGGGCCGTTTAGTGGAGGTGGCCGGCGGGCGGCAGCAGGCGCACGGCGGGGGCCGGGTGGCTGGCCTTGGCATCGCCGGCCGGGGTTTCGTCCCAGCGGGTCTCGCCGCGCTCGCATTGCTGCAGCACCTTGAACCAGGCCTGTTCGCCGCTGGCCGGCAGCGTGCCGCGGAACACGAATTCGTCGTAGAACGCGTCCGGTAGCGGGCCGCCGCGCCATTCGATCTCGGTCACGTCCTCGCGGATCAGGCTGCCGTGGCTGTCGAACGGAGTCACCGCCTGCCGGTGCGTGCTCAGCTGCCAGCCGGCCTTGGGCATCGGCTTGGCCAGGTGGAAACCATCCGGCAGGATCACGCGGAGGGCGGTGGTGGCGCTACCGTCGCAGCCGTGCGGCACGCGCAGCACCGCCTTGTAGCTGCCGCCGGCGGCGGCTTCGGGCGTTTCCAGGGTGACGTGGGCGAGGGCGCCGGCAGAGGCGGCCAGCAGCAGGGTGGCGGCAAGCAGTTGTTGCATGGTGCGGTTTCCGTAGGGCGATAAAGCCCCGCAGTCTAGGCCGCCGCCGGCGGCAGGGTAATGCGACATAGTGTCGCAGCCCTGCGGCCAACCCTATTCGCGGTGGTAGGGGTGGTTGTTGAGGATGGAGTAGGCGCGGTACAGCTGCTCGGCCAGCAGCACGCGCACCATGCCGTGCGGCAGGGTCATCGCCGACAGCTGCAGCATGAGGTCGGCGCGCTGCTTCAGCTCCGCCGACAGCCCGTCGGCGCCGCCGATGACGATGGTGATGTCGTCGCCGCCAGCCATCCATTCCTTCATCGCCGCGGACAGCTGCATCGAGGTCCAGTTCTTGCCGCGTTCGTCTAGGATCACCAGTTTGCTGCGCGGCGGGATGGCGGCCACGATGCGCTCGTGCTCGGCTGCGATGCCCTTCTCGGCAGTGACGCCGCCGCCGCGTTTTTCCGGCTTGATCTCTTTCAGCTCGAAGCTGATGTCGCGGCCGAAGCGCTTGGCGTAGTCGCCGAAGGCCTCGTCCACCCAGCGCGGCATCTTGCTGCCCACCGCCAGTAGCGTGATTTTCATGTCGCGGTTCCCAAAACAAGGTTGGCCGCAGCGCCTTGCGACGATGCGGCCAACTTAGCCTGCGGCGGCTAGCTTAAACGGCGGCGTTCCACGGACGGCCCACCGGGTTGAAGGACGGCTTCTGGCCGCCCCACAGCGCTTCGATGTCGTAGTAGTCGCGCACGGCCGGCAGCATCACGTGGATCACCACGTCGCCGGCATCCACCAGCACCCATTCGCCGCTTTCGTGGCCTTCGGTACCCACCAGCTCCACGCCGGCCTCTTTCAGGCTGACGGCCACGTTGTTGGCCAGTGCCTTCACCTGGCGGTTGGAGTCGCCGGTGCATACCACCAGCCGCGCGAACAGCGAGGTCAGGTTGGTGGTGTCGAGCTCGACAATATCCTTGCCCTTAACGTCTTCCAGGGCTTCGACGGCCAGTTTGGCGATGTCTTGAACTTGCATGTGTTTCCTTGCGGTACGTTGCGGCACATGGCGGCAGGGCAGCGGAGGCTGCGGCCAGAGGTGCCGTAAAAGATCGGGGTGCCGCGGGACTGCGGCGATTGGCGACACCGGCAGCTTAGCTGCCGGTGCGGCGGGACACCTCGGAATCCGTGCACGATCTGCTGCAGTTTTACTATTTGCTGCGCTTGGGCGATACCGCGTTGAAACCGTCTTCGAAATGCTCATTGACCGCATGTCAATTCCGCTTTCTCAGTCGCTTTCGCCTTGTCTCGCCCTAGCTCGCTAGATCGTGAATGATTGATGGCGCCCCTTACCTTGCCGTACTCCGGTATAGCCGATGGCCGGTGATGTACTGCATCACCGCGGGGGCAATCAGCCCGCTGCAGTCCTCGCCGCCGGCCAGCTTGTGGCGCAGTAAGGTGGCGGAGAGGGGGACGGGGGGCAAGGTCAGGGCGCGGATTGTACCGGAAGCCGCGCTGTTTGAAAAATCAGGCACTTGCCGCCAGTACGGCAGCAGTGCGGCGGGCAGGTTGGCCGCATCGAAACCGGGGCGCACCGCCACCGCGATATTGGCCAGCTGCAGGATGCGCTGCCAGCGCTGCCAGCTGGGCAGCTGCAGCAGCGAGTCGCCGCCGATCAGCAGCCACAGCTGGCAGTGCGGCCCCAGTTCGGCGCGCAGTTCTTCCAGCGTTTCCACGGTGTAGGCCGGGCGGGCGCGCCGCACTTCGCGGTCGTCCGCCAGCCAGCCGGGGCGGCCGGCCAGCGCCAGCTGCACCATGGCCAGCCGCTGCGCGGCGCTGGCCTGCGGGCCGTGCGCGCGGTGGTAGGGGTTGCCGGCGGGAATCAGCCGCAGTTCGTGCAGCTGGCACTGCGCCATGAACGCTTCCGCCATGCGCAGGTGGGCGGCGTGGATCGGGTCGAAGGTGCCGCCGAACACGCCGACGCGGCGCATGGCAACAGCGGCAGCCCCGCTGTGCGCAGGCGCTGCCGCTGTCGGCGGGTTGGGCTGGCCGGCCGGCATCAGGCCTGCGGCTGGTAGCCGTCCAGCACCAGGTCCAGCTGGCCGGTGGTCGGGTGGATCACCAGGCCGTGCACCGGGATGTCTTTCGGCATCAGCGGGTGGCTGCGGATGGTGGCCACGGTGTGGCGCACGCTGTCCTGCACGTTGTCGAAGCCTTTCAGCCAGCCGTCCAGGTCGATGCCGGCGCCGCGCAGGGTGGCGATGGTGTCGGCGGTGACGCCGCGCTCCTGCGCATTGGCCAGGATGCGCGCCGGGTCGATGGCGCGCATGCCGCAGTCGTGGTGCGCCACCACGCAGATTTCCTCGGCACGCAGCTCGTAGACGGCAATCAGCAGGCTGCGCATCACCGAGCCCCACTGGTGGGTGACCAGCGCGCCGGCGTTCTTGATCAGCTTGGCGTCGCCGTTCTTCAGGCCCATGGCCTTGGGCAGCAGCTCCACCAGCCGTGCGTCCATGCACGCCAGCACCGCCAGGTTCTTGTCCGGGAATTTATCGGTCTGGAATTGTTCGTACTCGCGCGCTTCGACGAAGGCGCGGTTGTGATCCAGCAAGCTACTAAGCAGGCCCATGGTGTTCTCCAGTTGCCGGCCCGCGGGTGGCGGACAACGGCAGGGGATTGGTGCGTTTACTCGATTTTGTCGGGCGCCATGCTACCACGACCGCCGCCGCGGCCACGCGCGTAGGCTAGGCGCTTTTCGCCAGCGCCTTGCGGAAGGTCAGCTGGGTCTTGATGTGGCGGTAGCCTTCGCGGCGGTAGAAGCGGTGCGCCGCGTGGCGCTGCTCGGCGCAGCGCACGCTCACCTCGGCCACGTCGCGCGCGGCGGCCCAGGCTTCGCACGCCGCCAGCAGCCGTGCCCCCAGGCCCTGGCCGCGGCAGTCTTCTGCTACCACCAGCCCGCCCACTTCCACGCAGCTGTCGGACTCCAGCAGCGGCCGCTCGAAGCCGTGGATCCAGCCGCACACCCGCCCCTCCGCTTCGACCACGCAGACGAAATGCTGTTCCGGCGCCGCCAGCAGCAGCGCCAACCGGGCAGCCAGCGTGGCGCGGTCGGTCGGGTAGCCCAGCTGGGTGGCCAGGGCGGCGAGGGCGTCGGCATCGGCGGGCCGGGCCGGGCGCAGGGTAGGGTTCATGGCGGTGCTCCGGTTCAAGGTTGGCCGCAGTGTCGCCGCGCGCGGCGCGGCTGACCAGTGGCCGTCAGGCCGGGCGGATCACAATGCCGCGCGCCTGCAGCTGCTGGCGCAGCAGGCGGGCGAAGGCCAGCGCGTGGGCGCCGTCGCCGTGCAGGCACACGCTGTCGGCGCGCAGCGCGATGCGCTGGCCGTCCAGGCTCTGCACGCTGCCGTGCTCCACCAGCTGCAGCGTCTGCGCCAGCGCGCTGGCGGCGTCCTCGATCACGGCGCCGGGCGTGCCGCGCGGCGCCAGGCTGCCGTCGGCCAGGTAGCCGCGGTCGGCGAACACTTCCTCGATGGCGGCCAGACCGTGGCGACGGGCGGCGGCGGTCAGCTCGCTGCCGGCCAGCCCCATCAGCTTCAGCGCCGGGTCGAAGTCGCGCACCGCGGCGGCGATGGCGTCGGCCAGCACCGCGTCGCGCGCCGCCTGGTTGTACAGCGCACCGTGCGGTTTGACGTGCCGCAGCCGGCCGCCTTCCTGCTGCACGATGGCAGCCAGTGCCGCCAGCTGCGCGCTGACGTCGGCCTGCACCTGCGCCGGCGTGCGCTGCATGGCGCTGCGGCCGAAGTTGGCGCGGTCGGGAAAGCTGGGGTGGGCGCCGATGGCCACGCCCAGCGCCAGCGCGGCGCGTACCGCGGCGCGCATGCTGTGCGCGTCGCCGGCGTGCCCGCCGCAGGCGATGTTGGCCGAGCTGACGCAGGCCAGTATCGCGGCGTCATCGCCGCAGCCTTCGCCCAGATCGGCATTCAGGTCTATCTGCATTGCGGTCTTCCAGTTCAAAGCTCGGGTAGTTGGCCGCAACCCCAGGCGGCCAGCTCGAAGCGGCGCCAGTCGCGCAGCCACTGTTCGCGCGCGGCGCGGGCGGCGGCGAGGTCACACTCCACCAGCTGCAGCCGGCTGCCGGGGCGCGCCTGCGCCAGCAGCCACAGGTCGGCGTCGATCACGCTGGCGATGCGCGGGTAGCCGCCGGTGGTCTGCGCATCGGCCAGCAGTACGATGGGCTGGCCGCTGGGCGGCACCTGCACCACGCCGGGCAGTACTGCGTGAGACAGCAGCTCGCCGCCGCGGTTGCGCGTCAGCGGCATGCCCTGCAGCCGGTAGCCCATGCGGTTGCTGTGCGCGCTGATCGTCCATGGCTGCTGCCACAGCGCCTGGCGACTGGCGGCGTCGAACTGGTGATATTCCGGGCCGGGCAGGGCGCGCAGCAGCGGCTGCCACGGGCGCTGGCGCACGCCGAGCCGCCCCTGCTGCCGGCAGGGGGCGCCTTGTGGCAGCCGGTCGCCGGCCTGCAGCGCGCGGCCGTGGTGGCCGCCGTAGCCGGCCTGGAGCTCGGTGGCGCGGGCGCCCAGCACCAGCGGCACATCGATGCCGCCTTCCACGCACAGGTAGGCGCGCATGCCGCGGCGGGCGCCGGCCAGGCGCAGCACTTGGCCGGCACGGCAGGGCTGGCGCCAGCCGCACCAGGCCGGCGCGCCGTCCAGCGTGGCGGCGAAGTCGGCGCCGGTCAGCGCGAAGCTGCCGTCGCGGCCGAAGCGGATCTCCACCGGCCCCAGCGCGACTTCCAGCCCGGCCAGGTTGGCCGCATTGCCCAGCAGGCGGTTGCCCAGCAGCAGCGCCGGTGCATCCAGCGCGCCGTTCTGCGCGATGCCGAGGTGGCGCCGGCCGTGGCGGCCCAGGTCTTGCACCGTGGTGTGGATGCCGGGGCGGATGATCTCAAGCATGCGTGTGCTCCAGCGGCTGGAAGCGCACGCGGTCGCCCGGCAGCAGCAGCGACGGCGGCTCGCGTTGCGGGTCGAACAGGGTCAGGTCGGTGTGGCCGATCAGCTGCCAGCCGCCGGGGCTGGCGGCCGGGTAGATGCCGGTCTGCGCGCCGCCGATGCCGACGCTGCCGGCCGGCACCGTCAGCCGCGGTTCGGCGCGGCGCGGGGTGGCCAGCGCCGGCGGCAGTCCGCCCAGGTAGGCGAAGCCGGGCTGGAAGCCGAGAAAGAACACGGTGTAGCGTGCGGCGCTGTGGCGGGCGATCACCTCCTGCGGCGACAGCCCGCAGTGCGCGGCCACCGCCGCCAGGTCCGGGCCGTGTTCGCCGCCGTAGCGCACCGGGATGTCCACCCGCCGCTGTGGCGGCGCGGCGTTGCCGGCCTGCTGCCACAGCGTCAGCAGCAGCTGCTGCACCGCCTGCGCGTCGTGGCGCGCCGGGTCCAGTAGCACGGTGAGGTTGTTCATCGCCGGCACGATGTCGACAAAGCCGCCCTGCGCGCGCAGCGTGTCGGCCAGCCACCAGATGCGGCGCTGGCAGGCGAGGGTGGCGGGCGGGGGCGAGCTCAGCACCACGGCGCGTTCGCCCAGCAGCTGGCAGTGGATGGCGGCGTGTGTCACGGGGGATTCCTTGCCGGCAGGCGGCGTGGCGGTCGTCGCCACTGTACCCCGTGGCGGCGGCGCTAGTCGATGCGGAACAGCGGGGTGCCGGCCTGCACCGCGTCGCCGTCGGCCACCAGGATGGCAGCCAGGGTGCCGCTGCGTTCCGCCTCGATGGCGTTCATCAGCTTCATCGCCTCGATGATGCACAGCGTGTCGCCAGCCTGCACCTGCTGGCCGGGGCGGGCGAACGGCGCGGCGCCGGGAGCCGGCGCCAGGTAGCAGGTGCCGGGCATCGGCGAGCATTGCGCCTGTTGCGCCGGTGCGGGGCTGTGGCTGGCGGGCACGGTGGCCAGTTGCGGGGCGGTGATGGTGGTTTGCGGCGGGGCGAGCAGCACCGGCGGCAGCGCGCTGGCTGCGCCGCGGCGGATGCGCACCTGTTCGCCGGCGACGTGGATGTCCAGTTCCATGATGCCGGAGTGCTGCACCATGCGGATCAGCTGTCTGAGTTTGCGTATTTCCATGCGTCCCTCGCGTTGTTGTGGCCGGGCCGGCCCCGCCGTGCCAGCACTGTGCCGCATTTGCGCAGTGCTTCTGTTGGCAGTTTGTATCGGCGCCGACACGCGCCGGCAGCAAACGCGTTACCGCGCGCTACCAGCGCGAATGGTGGTCTTCGGTGACGCCGGCCAGCGCCTGCACCGGGTAGGCCACGCCGCTGTGCGGGTGGATCAGCCGGCCATCGAAGCGCCCCACCGGCTGGATGTAGCGGCTGGCGGCCAGCAGCAGGTTCTTGTCGCCGCTACGGGCGCCTTCTGGGGTGAACAGCAGCTCCACCGCGCCGTCGTCGCTGTGGATGTGCCACGGCGCCAGCGGGTTGGCCGCATCGAACTCGAACTGCACGGCGCCCACCCGCCACGGCACGCCGTCCAGCCAGATGGCGTTTTCGGCGTCGCCCATATAGCCGGCCTGCAGGTTGAAACCCAGCGGCCCGGCATGGGCGCTGGCCCAGCGCCAGTCGGTGTCGCGCGCCAGCAGGCCGTTGGAGGCGTCCAGGCTGGCGTGGCAGGCGTCCAGCACGAAGCGCTCGCCGCCGGCTTCGGCAAAGCCGCTGCAGGAGAGCGCGCCGCTCTTGTGGGTGGCGTGCGCCTGCCAGTTGGCCGGGGCGATGGCGGCCAGCACGCTGTCGGCGGCCGGCAGCGCGATGTGGGCGGCCAGTTTCAGCTCGCGGGTATTGATGGTGAGTTCCAGCCGGCTGTCGGCATGGCGGAAGGCGATGCATTCGCTGCCGCGGCGGAAGGTGGCGTCGCCGAAGGCGCGGTCTTCCAGCCGGGTGGACAGCAGCGGCAGGCCGGTGGCGTCGAAGGCGGCCAGCAGCCTGCCGCGGCGGCGGTCGAACAGGTAGGCGAAGGCGCTGCCGGCCCAGCCCACGTCCACCACCGCCACGCCGATGAAGAAATCGGCATGGGCGAAGGCGGCATATTGCCAGCGCTTGTGGTGCAGGCGGCGCGTCAGGCGGCGCCCCAGCGGCAGCGGCAGCGCCTGCCAGGACAGCTCCGGCACGATGCCACGGTACATGCCGAAGGCCGGTATGCCGCGTTCGTGCACCAGCCGCGGCGGCGCCGCGGGCAGCAGGGAAGGCTCCATGCGGGTGGGCGGCCAGCTTCCGCCCGTGGTGTGGTCGAGCACCGCAGTCTACAGCAGGTTGAGCGGAATCTTTAAATATGCGTGCCCGTTCGCGGCAATTGGCGGCATGTTGCCGGCACGAATGTTGATCTGTATCGCCGGGATCAGCAGCACCGGCGCCGCCAGCGTGGCATCGCGCGCCTGGCGCAAGGCGATGAAATCGGCCTCGCTGACGCCGCGGCGCAGGTGCACGTTGGCCGCTTGCTGCTGCGCCACCGTGCTGCAGGCGCTGGCGGCACGCCCGGGCGGCGGGTAGTCGTGGCACAGCCACAGCCGGGTGTGGCCGGGCAGCGCCAGCAGCCGCTGCACCGAGCGGTACAGTGTGGCGGCGTCGCCACCGGGAAAATCGCAGCGCGCGCTGCCCACGTCCGGCTGGAACAGGGTGTCGCCGATGAATACGTCATCGCCGATCCGGTAGCCGATGTCGGCCGGGGTGTGGCCGGGCAGCGCCAGCACCTGCAGTGTCAGCGTGCCCAGCGGCAGGCTGTCGCCGTCGGCAAAAAGCTGGTCAAATTGCCGGCCGTCGGTGGCGAAGTCCTCTTCCAGCTGGAAGATGGGCTTGAACACGCGCTGCACACTGTCGATATGGTGGCCGATACCGGTGCGCCCGCCGAGGCGGGCCTTGAGCCAGGCGGCGGCGGACAGGTGGTCGGCATGGGCGTGGGTTTCCAGGATCCAGTCCAGCTGCAGGCGCTGCGCCAGGATGAAATCCACCAGCTGCTGGGCGCTGTCGCTGGCGGTGCGTCCGGCCTTGGGGTCGTAATCCAGCACCGGGTCGATGATGGCGGCGTGGCCGCCGGGCTGGTCGTACACCACGTAGCTGTAGGTGCCGGTGACCGGCTCGAAGAAGGGGGCGATTTGTGCTGGCATGGCCGCTCCAGGTGGCTGACAAAAACTGGCGGTTTCACTATATATCAAAATATAATGTGTGCGCTGCCGATGCAGCGACACAGGCAACGGCCGACTGAGTGGGGATCGCCATGGATTTGACTGTACTGCATGACAACGCGGCCCGCGCGGCGGCCTTGCTCAAGAGCCTGGCCAACGAGGACCGCCTGCTGCTGCTGTGCCAGCTGGTGGATGGCGAGAAGACGGTGTCCGAGCTGGAGCGCCTCACCGGCATCCGCCAGCCCACGCTGTCGCAGCAACTGGGCGTGCTGCGCAACGAGGCGCTGGTGACGACCCGGCGCGAAGGCAAGTGGATCTACTACCGCGTGGCCAGCGAGCAGGCGCTGCGCATGCTGGACACGCTGTACCAGCTGTACTGCGAGCCGGCCGCGCTGCCGGCGGCGCCGGCCGACCGCCAGCAGACGGCATGAGCGACTGGTTGCCGCCGTGGCTGCGGCACTACCGCCGGCAGTGGCTGGCCGGCGATATCGGCGCCGGCGTGCTGGTGACGCTGCTGCTGGTGCCGCAGGGCCTGGCCTACGCACTGGTGGCCGGGCTGCCGCCGCAGGTCGGCCTGTATGCCAGCCTGCTGCCGCTGGCGCTGTACGCGCTGCTGGGGCGCAGCCACGCGCAGTCGGTGGGGCCGATGGCGGTGACCTCGCTGCTGGTGGCCGCCACCCTGGCCAAGCTGGGGCTGGCCACGCCGGCAGATCACCTGCTGGCGGCGGTGTGGCTGGCGCTGCTGTCCGGCGCCATGCTGCTGCTGTTCGGCCTGCTGCGGCTGGGCTTTCTCGCCGACGTGCTGTCCGAGCCGGTGCTGGCCGGCTTCACCGCCGCCTCGGCGCTGCTGATCGTGCTGAGCCAGCTGGCGCCGCTGGCCGGCTATCACGGCGCCGGTGCCAGCCTGCCGGCCATCCTCGCCAGCCTGTGGCAACAGGCCGACCGCTTCTCGCCGCAGGCGCTGCTGATCGGCGTGCCGGCCTTGCTGTTGCTGTGCTGGGGGCGTGGCGCGCTGGGCCGGCAACTGCACCGGCTGGGCCTGCGCGGCATGGCGCTGGCGCTGCCGGCACGCGGCATGCCGATGCTGGTGGTGCTGGGCAGCATGCTGGCGGTGGGCGTACTGGGCTGGCAGGGCCAGCTGCCGCAGGTTGGCCGCATCCCCGCCGGGCTGCCGGCGCTGGCCTGGCCGGCGCTGCCGGCGGGCGGGCTGTCGCCGCTGGTGTTGCCGGCCTTCTTCATTGCCTTGATCAACTACGTGCAGAGCCTGTCGGTGGCGCAATTGCTGGCCATCCCGCGGCGCGAGACGGTGGAGCCGGACCGCGAGCTGCTGGCGCTGGGCGCCTGCAATCTCGGCGCCGCGCTGTGCGGCGGCCTGCCGGTCACCGGCGGCCTGACGCGCTCGGTGGTGAACGCCGAGGCCGGCGCCAACAGCCAGCTGGCGTCGCTGATCACCGCCGTGCTGATCGCCGCTCTGCTGGCCTGGGGCAGCGGCGCGCTGGCGGCCTTGCCGCTGACGGCGCTGGCCGCCACCATCATCGCCGCGGTGGCGCCGCAGGTGCGGCTGGCGCCGTTGTGGCAGGCGTGGCGGGCCGAGCGCAGCGATGCGGCGGCGTTCGCGGTGACCTTCCTGCTGGTGTTGTGGCTGGGGGTGGACAGCGGCATCGTCGCCGGGGTGGTGATCTCGCTGGCGGCCTGGCTGATGAAAAGCAGCCGCCCGCACCTGGCCGAGCTGGGCCTGCTGCCCGGCGGCAGCCATTTCCGCAACGTGCAGCGCCACCGCTGCCAGACCCTGCCCGGGGTGCTGATCCTGCGCATCGACGAGAGCCTGTACTTCGGCAACGCCCGCCACGTGCGCGACGCGCTGCTGGCCAGGTTGGCCGCCGCCGGCCCGGTGCACACCCTGCTGCTGGTGCTGAGCGCGGTGAACCGGGTGGACATCACCGGCCTGGCGATGCTGCAGCGGCTGGACGACACCCTGGCCGAGCGCGGCGTCAGCCTGCAGCTGGCCGAGGTCAAGGGCCCGGTGTGGGACGTGTTCGGCCGCGCCGGCCTGGCCGCGCGCTTTGCCGGCCGCGTGCACCTGTCCACCTACGCCGCCTGGCAGCGGCTGGCGCCGGCGCCGGATTTTCATATCTGACACACACCGCTACATGGCGGGCTAACGAACTTGCCGCGCATCTGGCTATCATAGCCGGCATGAAACCGCTTACCCGCCTCACTCCGCTGCTGGCCGCCGTGCTGCTGGCCTGGCCGGCGCACGCGCCGCTGGCCAGCGACAATCTGCCCAACCTGGGCACGGTGGCGGAATCCGCCGTACCGCAGGCCGAGGAAAACCGCGTCGGCCGCGACATCCTGCGCTCGCTGCAGGACGACGGCGAGGTGATCGACGATGTCGAGGTCAGCGACTATCTTGGCGATCTGGGCGGCGCGCTGGTGTCGGCGGCGCAGAGCACCGCCACGCCGTTCAACTTCTTCGTGGTGCGCGACAGCAGCATCAACGCCTTCGCTCTGCCCGGCGGGGTGATCGGCGTGCACAGCGGCCTGCTGCTGGCGACGCAGAGCGAGAGCGAGCTGGCCTCGGTGCTGGCGCACGAGATCTCGCACGTCACCCAGCGCCACCTGGCGCGCATGTACCAGAACAACAGCCAGAGCCAGCTGTGGGTGCTGGCCGCCATCCTGGCCGGGGTGCTCGCCGGCGCGCACAGCAACAATAGCGACGTGGCGTTCGGCGCCATCAATGCCGGCGTCGGGCTCGGGGCCAGCCAGCAGCTGTCCTACAGCCGCGATTTCGAACGCGAAGCCGATCGGCTGGGCATGCAGTACCTGGCCGCCGCCGGTTTCGATCCGCGCAGCATGCCGGCGTTTTTCGAGCGCCTGCAGCAGGTGCAGCGCCACAGCGACAACAACGCCTTCGGCTTCCTGCGCACCCACCCGCTGACGCTGGAACGCATCAGCGAAAGCCAGGCGCGGGCGCAGGCCTACCCGCCGCGCATGCGGCTGGACAGCACCGACTTCCTGCTGCTGCGCGAAAAGCTGCGCGTGGCCACCCTGCCCGGCGACGAGGCGCTGCGCTACTACCGCACCGCGCTGGCCGCCGGGCGCTATCTCAATCGCGGCGCCGCGCTGTACGGCCAGCTGCGCGCGCAGCTGGCGCTGGGCAATGTGCGCGAGGCGCAGGCGCTGTGGCCGCAACTGCAGGCGGCGCTGCCGGCCCACCCATCGCGGGCGCTGCTGGAGGCGGAACTGCAGCGCGCCGCCGGCAACGGTGCGGCGGCGGCCAAGACCCTGCAGCAGGCGCTGGAGGTGTACCCGGGGCGGCGCGCGCTGCGGCTGGCGCTGATCGACACCCTGCTGCAGGACCAGCGCCGGGCGGAAGCGCGCCAGGCGATCGACGCCGCGCTGGCGCGCTACCAGGACAGCCCGCAACTGTGGCGGCTGGCGGCGCGCAGCTATGGCGAGGCCGATGCGCTGCGTTACCACGCGGCGCTGGGCAATGCGTTCTTTTACGAACAAAAGTTCGAATCCGCGCGCCTGCAGTATCAACTGGCCAGCCAGGCCCCCGGCGACGACTTCTACCTGCGCTCCGCCATCGAGGCGCGTCTCAACGAATTAACGACTAAGCTGAAACCGGAACCGGGCAGCCCCCGCCGCTGAGGCGTACCGCCGTCGCCTGGCGGCTGCGGCCAACGTGGTAGCGGGGTTGCGCGCGCCATCAATGCCAGCGCCATCGCTGGCTGTCGTCTCCCGCCGTGCAATCGCAAAAAAACAACATGTTGCGTCGCAATATCGATGTATTTCCAGCCGTTTTCGAGTGAAAACCCTAATAGGCTATTCCGTCCCGAAAGAGGCAGGCTATACACTTTGCCGCGTGTAAGAATGTTTTCGCTTCCGCAAATTTTTTTTGCGATTTTGTTCGTTTATAATCGCGAGCAGTAACGGGAGTCCCGACCGGGGGCTTCGATGAATGTCCACCTGTCGCACCCGATCGGATGCGGCAAGGAAAATAACAGTGAGGATGTGAGATGGCAGCAATCTACCCTGACGATATCGATCCGATTGAAACGCAGGAATGGACCGAGGCAGTCGAATCGGTACTGGACAATGACGGTGCCGAGCGCGCCCATTACCTGCTGGAAAAAATGGTAGAACGCACCCGCCGTCGCGGTGCCCACCTGCCGTTCGAGGCCACCACTGCCTACCTGAACACCATCCCGGTGGGCAAAGAGCAGAAGTCGCCGGGCAACCACGAGATGGAGCACCGCATCCGCTCGATCAACCGCTGGAACGCGATGGCCATGGTGCTGCGCGCCGGCAAGAAAGACCTGGAGCTGGGCGGCCACATCGCGTCGTTCCAGTCCTCCGCCACCCTGTACGACGTCGGCTTCAACCACTTCTGGCGCGCCCACAACGACGAGCAGGAAGGCGATCTGGTGTACTTCCAGGGCCATATTGCCCCCGGCGTCTACTCCCGCGCCTTCCTGGAAGGCCGCATCTCCGAACAGCAGATGGACAGCTTCCGCCAGGAAGTGGATGGCGGCGGCCTGTCGTCCTATCCGCACCCGTGGCTGATGGAAGACTTCTGGCAGTTCCCCACCGTGTCCATGGGTCTGGGCCCGTTGATGGCCATCTACCAGGCGCGCTTCCTCAAGTACCTGGAAAGCCGTGGCCTGGCCAAGACCCCGGGTCGCAAGGTGTGGTGCTTCTGCGGCGACGGCGAGATGGACGAGCCGGAATCCCTGGGCGCCATCGCCCTGGCCGCGCGCGAAGGCCTGGACAACCTGGTGTTCGTGATCAACTGCAACCTGCAGCGTCTGGACGGCCCGGTACGCGGTAACGGCAAGATCATCCAGGAACTGGAAGGCGACTTCCGTGGTTCCGGCTGGAACGTGCTGAAAGTGATCTGGGGCAGCCGCTGGGACCCGCTGCTGGCCATGGACAGCAAGGGCCTGCTGAAGAAGCGCATGGACGAGTGCGTGGACGGCGACTACCAGACCTTCAAGTCCAAGGACGGCGGCTACGTACGCGAGCATTTCTTCGGCAAGTACCCGGAGCTGCGCGAGATGGTGGCCAATATGTCCGACGAGGAGATCTGGGCACTGAACCGTGGCGGTCACGACCCGCACAAGGTGTACGCGGCGTACCACGAAGCCAGCCACAATGCCAACGGCCGTCCGACCGTGATCCTGGCCAAGACCATCAAGGGTTATGGCATGGGCTCCAGCGGTGAGGCGCAGAACGTGGCGCACCAGGCCAAGAAAATGGCACTGGACAACCTGCGCAAGTTCCGCGACCGCTTCGGCATCCCGGTGTCCGACGCAGACCTGGAAAAAGTACCGTACTACAAGCCGGCGGAAGACAGCCCGGAAATGCAGTACATGCGCGAACGCCGCGCTGCGCTGGGCGGCTACCTGCCGGCGCGCAAACCGGTGAAGGCACCGCTGGCCATCCCGGGCCTGCACGTGTTCGACAGCCAGCTGGGCGATTCCGGCGAGCGCGAATACTCCACCACCATGGCCTTCGTGCGTCAGCTGGGCATCCTGCTGAAAGACAAGAACATCGGTAAGCAGATCGTGCCTATCGTGCCGGACGAATCCCGCACCTTCGGTATGGAAGGCATGTTCCGCCAGTACGGCATCTGGTCCACCCAGGGCCAGAACTACGTGCCGCAGGACGCCGACCAGCTGATGTTCTACAAGGAATCCAAGGACGGCCAGATGCTGCAGGAAGGCATCAACGAGCCGGGCGCGATGTCGTCGTGGATCGCGGCAGCCACCAGCTACGCCAACCACGGCATCCCGATGATTCCGTTCTACATCTACTACTCGATGTTCGGTTTCCAGCGTATCGGCGACCTGGCGTGGGCAGCTGGCGACATGCGCGCCCGCGGCTTCATGCTCGGCGGTACCGCCGGCCGTACCACCCTGAACGGTGAAGGCCTGCAGCACGAAGACGGCCACAGCCACATCCAGGCCGGCCTGATCCCGAACTGCATCAGCTACGACCCGACCTTCAGCTACGAGCTGGCGGTGATCCTGCAGGACGGCCTGCGCCGCATGTATGTAGAACAGGAAGACGTGTTCTATTACATCACCCTGATGAACGAGAACTACACCCACCCGGCGATGCCGCAGGGCGCCGAAGACGGCATCCTGAAGGGTATGTACCTGTTCAAGGATGGCGGCGACGCCGCGGTGAAAGTGCAGCTGATGGGCTCCGGCACCATCCTGCGCGAAGTGATTGCCGCCGCCGACCTGCTGCGCAACGACTTCGGCATCGCCTCCGACATCTGGAGCGTGACCTCCTTCAACCAGCTGCGTCGCGACGGCATGGAAGCCGCCCGCCACAACCTGCTGCACCCGGTAGGCGAGCAGCAGCAGTCCTACGTCGAGCAGCAGCTGGCCGGCCGCAGCGGCCCGGTAATCGCCGCCACCGACTACATCCGCAACTACGCCGACCAGATCCGCGAATACGTGCCGGGTCGCTACGTGGTGCTGGGTACCGACGGCTTCGGCCGCTCCGACAGCCGCGCCAAGCTGCGCGAGTTCTTCGAAGTGGATCGCCGTTACGTTGCCGTGGCCGCACTGTCGGCCCTGGCGCGTGAAGGCAAGATCGACGCCAGCCGCGTAGCGGAAGCCATCGCCAAGTACGGCATCAACGTGAGCAAGCTGCCGAGCTGGAAGGTATAAGCCGCCAGGGCGGGCGCGTCGTTACGGCGCTCCCGCCCGCTCCCTGCCGTAGCTGGCGCCAGCGCCAGCGTGTAGCCGAATATCGGCGGTGCGCCCCAGCGGTGCCCGCCCTACGAATGGAAAGCTCATGAGCAATCTGATCGAACTGAAAGTGCCCGACATCGGCGGTCACAATAATGTAGACATCATCGAAGTATTCATCCAGCCGGGCCAGACCGTGGCCGTGGACGACTCCCTGATCACCCTGGAAACCGACAAGGCCACCATGGAAGTGCCGGCGGAAACCGCCGGCGTGGTGAAGGAAGTGCGTGCCGTGCTGGGTGGCAAGATTTCCGAAGGCGACGTGATCGCCATCATCGAAGTGGGCGCCAGCGCCGCCGCGCCGGCTCCGGCTGCTGCGGCATCGGCTGCTGCGGCACCGGCTCCGGTTGCCGCGCCTGCCGCCGCTCCGGCCGCTGTCGCCAGCGCCCCGGCACCGGCCGTTGCGGCCAACGTTGGCCGCAGCGAAATCCGCGTGCCGGACATCGGCGGCCATAGCGGTGTGGACGTGATCGAGGTATCGGTCAAGGTCGGCGACGAGATCGGCATCGACGACAGCCTGATCACGCTGGAAACCGATAAGGCCACCATGGAAGTGCCGGCCACCGCCGCCGGTAAAGTGCTGGAAGTGAAAGTGAAAGTCGGCGACAAGATCAGCGAAGGCGAGCTGATCGTGGTGGTGGAAGGTGCTGGCGCTGCCGCTCCGGCTGCTGCACCTGCCGCGGTAGCCGCCCCGGCTGCTGCAGCCCCGGCTCCGGTGGCCGCACCCGCTGCTGCACCGGTGGTGGCTCCGGTGGCCGCCGCCGTGGCCGCCGCTTTCAACGAAGCCGGTTTTGCCAAGTCGCACGCCGGCCCGTCGGTACGCAAGCTGGCGCGCGAACTGGGCGTGGACCTGTCCAAGGTGAAAGGCTCCGGCCGCAAGGGCCGCATCGTCGAAGACGACGTGAAGGGCTTCGTGAAAGCCGTGCTGCAGAACCCGGCGGCACTGGCCCCGGCGGCGGCACCGGCCGGTTCCGGCGTGGGCCTGGACCTGCTGCCGTGGCCGAAGGTGGACTTCGCCAAGTTCGGCCCGATCGAGACCAAGCCGCTGACCCGCATCCAGAAGCTGTCCGGTGCCAACCTCAGCCGCAACTGGGTGATGATCCCGCACGTCACGTTCAACGACGAGTGCGACATCACCGAGCTGGAAGACTTCCGCAAGACCATCGGCAAGGAATGGGAAAAGTCCGGCCTGAAGATCAGCCCGCTGGCCTTCATCATCAAGGCCGCCGCCGAGGCACTGAAAGCCTTCCCGGCGTTCAACAGCTCGCTGGATGGCGACAACCTGGTGCTCAAGCAGTACTACCACATCGGCTTTGCCGCCGACACGCCGAACGGCCTGGTGGTACCGGTGATCAAGAACGTGGACCAGAAGGGCATCAAGCAGATCGCCAAGGAGCTGACCGAGCTGTCGGCGCTGGCGCGCGACGGCAAGCTCAAGCCGACCGACATGCAGGGGGCTACCTTCACCATCTCCAGCCTGGGCGGCATTGGCGGCACCAGCTTCACCCCGATCGTGAATGCGCCGGAAGTGGCCATCCTCGGCGTGTGCAAGTCGCAGATCAAGCCGGTGTGGAACGGCAAGGAATTCGCGCCGCGCCTGATGTGCCCGCTGAGCCTGTCCTTCGACCACCGCGTGATCGACGGCGCCGCCGCCGCCCGTTTCACCGTGCATCTGGGCAAGCTGCTGTCCGACGTGCGCCGCCTGATCCTGTAATCGGGCCGTACCCGGCAAGGTTGGCCGTGGCCAACCTTGCCGCTGCGCTGCATCGGCGGGCCGGCGTGCCCGCCCAATCTTGCCAGTGGCAGCCGGTTGGCTGTCCTGAAGCGTTATGGATGAGAAGCCATGAGCAATCTGATTGAACTGAAAGTGCCGGACATCGGCGGCCACAGCAATGTGGACGTGATCGAGGTATTCGTGAAAGTCGGCGACAGCGTTGCCAAAGACGACAGCCTGATCACGCTGGAAACCGACAAGGCCACCATGGAAGTGCCGGCGGAAGTGGCCGGCGTGGTGAAAGAGCTGCGCACCGCCGTCGGCGGCAAGATTTCCGAAGGCGACGTGATCGTGGTGATCGAAGCCGCTGGTGCTGCCGCGGCGGCCAACCCTGCGCCTGCTGCGGCACCGGCCGCCGCCCCGGCAGCAGCTGCTCCGCAAGCCGCCCCGGTCGCGGCCCCTGCTGCTGCCAGCCACGCTGGTGGTGCCGACATCGAATGCGACGTGCTGGTGCTGGGCGCCGGCCCCGGCGGCTACTCCGCCGCCTTCCGTGCCGCCGACCTGGGCCTGAAAGTGGTACTGGTTGAGCGCTACAGCACCCTGGGCGGCGTGTGCCTGAACGTGGGCTGCATCCCGTCCAAGGCGCTGCTGCATAACGCCGCGGTAATCGACGAGGTGAAACACCTGGCCGACAACGGCATCAAGTACGCCGCGCCGGAAATCGATATTGACATGCTGCGCGGCTACAAGGAAAAGGTGATCGGCAAGCTCACCGGCGGCCTGGCCGGCATGGCCAAGGCGCGCAAGGTGCAAGTGGTGCGTGGCGTGGGCAGCTTCCTCGACCCGCATCACCTGCAGGTGGAAACCACCGAAGGCGCGGGACAAGCCAAGACCGGCGCCAAGCAGGTGATCAAGTTCAGCAACGCCATCATCGCCGCCGGCAGCCGCGTGGTGAACCTGCCGTTCATCCCGCAGGACCCGCGCATCGTGGATTCCACCGGCGCGCTGGAGCTGAAGGCGGTGCCGAAGAAAATGCTGATCATCGGCGGCGGCATCATCGGCCTGGAAATGGGCACCGTGTACTCCACCCTGGGCGCACGCCTGGACGTGGTGGAGATGCTGGACGGCCTGATGCAGGGCGCCGACCGCGACCTGGTGAAGGTGTGGGAAAAGATGAACGCCCACCGCTTCGACAACATCATGACCAGCACCAAGACCGTGGCGGTGGATGCGCGTGAAGACGGCATCTACGTTACCTTCGAAGGTGCCAAGGCCCCGGCCGAGCCGCAGCGCTACGACCTGGTACTGGTAGCCGCCGGCCGCGCGCCGAACGGCAAGCTGATCAGCGCCGAAAACGCCGGTGTGGCGGTGACCGACCGCGGCTTCATCGAAGTGGACAAGCAGCAGCGCACCAACGTGCCGCACATCTACGCCATCGGCGATATCGTCGGCCAGCCGATGCTGGCCCACAAGGCGGTGCACGAAGCGCACGTGGCGGCGGAAAACTGCGCCGGCGGCAAATCCTACTTCGACGCCCGCGTGATTCCGGGCGTGGCCTACACCGACCCGGAAGTAGCCTGGGTAGGCGTAACCGAGGAACAGGCCAAGCGCGACGGCATCAAGATCGAGAAATCGGTGTTCCCGTGGGCCGCCTCCGGCCGCGCCATCGCCAACGGCCGTGACGAAGGCTTCACCAAGCTGATCTTCGACGCCGAGACGCATCAGGTGATCGGCGGCGCCATCGTCGGCACCCACGCCGGCGACATGCTGGGCGAAATCTGCCTGGCGGTGGAAATGGGCTGCGACGCTACCGACATCGGCAAGACCATCCATGCGCACCCCACCCTGGGCGAAAGTATCGGCATGGCCGCCGAAGTGGCGCACGGCAGCTGCACCGACCTGCCGCCGCAGCGCAAGAAGTAATCAGCTGGCCTGCGGCCAACGTTGGCCGCAGCGCAGACGACAAGGGCAAGCCTTACGGCTTGTCCTTTTTTTATGCTTTACGATTATTATGATTGCTTGATAACAGTAGGTTGGGTTGAGCGCAGCGAGCCCAAGCTACGGGTTGAATGAAGTTTGCAAAAAGTTTGGTCGAGGTGACATGTCATGGTGCTCGAATTGCTTTTGACCTATCTACCAGTGGCATTTTTTTTGTTGCTTCCCTGGGTATGTATCGCGGCTTTCAGAAGCATGGGAAAACCAGCAGTCCTGGCGGCCCTACTGTCTTTTTTCGTAATCAGCACGATCTCGATAGGATTGTTGGCACTTGATAATTGGTCAACACAGCAGCAGGTTGATCGAATGGATCGCGATCATGATGGTTTTTTTTCGCCCGACGAACAGGCAAGTTGGTCTGCCAAAGAGCGGAAAGTAATGGATCACTATATTGGCGATGGTGGAAGAAATGTTTTTGGCGGAATCATCGTTCCGGTGGCCGGTTTGATCTATTCGGTGGCCTGTGCGGTGACGTTTGAGCTGTTTGCCTGGGGAGGGCGATTTTTAAAGCGAAGACGCAGCAAGTAGATTGGGCTGAGCCTGCAAAGCCCAACGTTTACCGCGATCACATGCCCAAGGTTGGCCGCAAGCCATCACGGCTTTGCGGCCAACCTTATTTTGAGGTTTGTATCCGCTACGCGGATGTTTTTTATCTGCCGCTTTCCGCGCGGCGGCGGGAAAGGGGGATACCGCATCCCCCTTTTCAATCCCCGCTCTCCCGACGGCGCAAGAATTCCCGCAGCAGCGGCTGCCATCCCGGCGCCGTCCATCCGCTGCGCTCAAAAGAGGGCGGCTTGTTTCCGGGCTGGCGGTCGCTGGTACGGCCTGCGCCAACGGGACGGGGCGCGTCGGTTCGAGGTTGGCTGCCGCACGCGTGGTGCATCGGTAAGGTGTAGCCCGGATAAGCCGCAGGCGCATCCGGGGAGGGGCAGGGTGGCTACATCGGCCAAGGCCACTGTGTGTTGGCGGTTTGGCTGGCGGTCAGCTTGTCATCTCCCCGGATGTGCTATCGCTTCTCCGGGCTACGCGTTGTCATGACCGGCAAGGTTGGCCGCAAGCCGTCACGGCGTTGCGGCCAACGTTTTTGTATTTATTGCCCCGCCTTTTGCAAGCCGGCGGCGATCCAGCGCTGGATGCTGACGGTGTCCATGGCGCCGGCCTGGCGCTGTATCTCGCGGCCACCGATAAACAGGATCAGCGTGGGAATGCTGCGAATGTTGAAACGCTGGCCGAGCGTGGTTTCGGTCTGGGTGTTGATCTTGGCAAAGCGCACCGCGGGCATGGCGGCGGCGGCCTGGGCGAAGGCCGGACCCATCACCTGGCAGGGGCCGCACCACGGCGCCCAGAAATCCACCACTACCGGGATGTCGTTGCGCGAGATGTGCTGCTCGGCATTGTCCACGTTCAGCTCCAGTGGTTTGCCGGTGAGCAGCGGCTGGCGGCAGTGGCCGCAGTTGGGGTTGTCGGCAAGGCGGCTGGCCGGCACGCGGTTGGTGGTGGCGCAGTGCGGACAGACCAGGTGCAGGGCGGTGGTGGCGTTCATGGCAGGCTCCCGATGGCAATGGCTGGGAGATGGGTTCGGGACGATGGGCTTTCAAGCGGTGTGGGGCCGCATCGATGCCGGGGTTGCGGCCAACCCCGGATAAGTCGCAAGCGCATCCGGGTAAGTGACTCCTCATCCCCGGATGCGCCGTTGGCTTATCCGGGCTACCCATCGATCCGCTATGCGGCCAACCTTTCAGCCAAACAGCTCGGCATCGCGCAGCGCTGTGCCCTGCGCATCGCGGGCGGACAGTACCGGCGGTGTGGCCAGTGGCCAGTCTATGGCCAGCGCCGGGTCATCCCAGCGGATGCAGCGTTCATGCTGCGGAGCGTAGTAGTCGGTGGTCTTGTACAGCACCTCAGCGTATTCGCCCAGTACCACAAAGCCATGGGCGAAGCCTTGCGGCAGCCACAGTTGCCACCGGTTGTCGGCGGACAGCTCGTGCCCCAGCCAGTGGCCGAAGGTGGCGGAGCTGCGGCGCAGGTCCACCGCCACGTCGAAAATCGCCCCTTGCAGCACGCGCACCAGCTTGCCCTGCGGCTGCTGCAGCTGGTAGTGCAGGCCGCGCAGCACGCCACGCGCCGAGCGGCTGTGATTGTCCTGCACGAACGCCACCTGCCGACCGATGGCAGCGTCGAATTGTCGCTGGTTGAAGCTTTCGAAGAAAAACCCGCGCGCATCGCCGTGCACGACCGGCTCGAGCAGCTTCACGTCGGCGATGGCGGTATCGATGATGCGCATGTTCAGAATACCCGGTGTTGCAGCAGGGCTAGCAGATAGCAGCCGTAGTCGTTGTGTTGCAGTGGTGTGGCCAACTTTGCCACCTGCGCGGCTCCGATCCAGCCGGCGCCGCCGGTAACCAGGATGCTCATGGCCGATACAGAATGTTGAGAGGTGGCCTGTAAGCCTTGTGTTTACTGAGTTTTGGCTTCTTAATATTTGCCGCGTGTACCTAAGCGTGTACCTAAAATTCGGTACTGCCTGTGCATGTAGTTCGGCATACGCTTCGTTCCTTGCCCCCACCGTTACGCAATGGCATACCTGGAGGCATGGGTACATTATGCCAAGTTACGGGCTGGAGTCGGAAGAAGGGCCCGGTTTTCGGGCCCTTTTGACGTCCGAACGGCTACCAGGAGCCCCGCAGAGGGGGCAGCCTCGGGACCGGTTCGCCGACGATATTGCTGGCTTACGGAGGATGACTGAAGCTCAAATTAGAGAATCTTGATTCGCACATATTCTACATAGTCATCAGGCTTGCTGTCTTTATTCTCTTTAAGAAGATGCATGGCTTTGCTACCGGCTGGCGAGCCAGCCCGCAGAGCGGCCGATGCGGCAGCTTTCATGCCCTCCATAGCATCGTGGAGTCCATCGTTGTACGTTGGCTCGGGGGCTTCTATGCGACCAATGCCAAGTTCGACTAACTCCAAACCAGGGTCTTGCTCATTATCGCTGGGATTCATGTGTATTCCTTGGCGAGGTTGGAAGGTCTAGCTCTGGAAGTGATCCATCAACGGCACCAGAACGTCAACCAAGATCACCTTGGAAGTGTAGGACACTGAGCCGCGACGATGTCCACGCCGTGCTGTGGTTGTCTGGCTGCTCTCAGAATCAAGCAGCCATCTGAATAGCTGTTCCAACGATCTCTGGAAGGGCTGCTGATGGCCGACTGCTGCCCTGCTGGCTTACCACTCCGAAACCGCTTCGGACATCTCGGACATCGTACCGGCTTAGGTGTGCCAGTCCATACCTGATGGCCATATTGGACTACTACATTGTAGGAGGTGGTAAATTGATCATCAGTGCACTGCCTTATACTTGCTGAAATTAACAACAGCATAGTAGGGGATATAAGTGCAAGTCCGCGTCAAACTACCATCCGGCCCTCTGATCCACTATTTGAAATTTTGTCGAGTAATCGCCGAAGCTGTTTGCCCGATAGACAAGGATCTTGAAGGCATCAAGTGTGTGTTGGCCAAGATCTACCCTCCTGATGTTCCGACCCCGAACTTCGGCCCAGGAGTGCCTTACTCTCTGGAAAAAGCTGATCGGCAGGCGCTTGCCAAGGTATTGCCGAAACTTCCTCCCCTGCGCCATCCAATGTCAGAAGAAAAGGTCGCTTTGTTCATGGAGGCTTATGTGAATCTGCCGAAGTGAATCGCCCCAGCTTCTCTAGACACTCTTGAGCCGTTGGAAATATTGCTTCTCAAACTCTACCGGCGATAGCCCGTTTG
>NZ_JBHRXN010000019.1:0-55727 GCF_042648525.1 Vogesella facilis | reverse complement strand
TATCGGTTATTTGGTTTGTTAAAGAGCGGGCTGACTTCGTTTCGTTGCGTCGTCAGCAGAGGAGGCGAACTATACCCACCAGCCTTACCCCCGTCAACACCCGAAACCGCAAAAAGTGCAACGAATTCGACAAGTCATTGATCTGCAAAGCCACCAGAATCACTGAAACGCCCCGTCACACAGCCACTCTGCGATGAACATCGCCCCATCATGCCGCCAACTACAGGTGCCCCGCCCCGGATTTCGCGATTTTTACCGGATTGTATGGTGAATGTTTTGACAATGAATCCAAGATAACAATAATATAAATGCGAATAGTTCTTATAACTACCAGCAAATACTTTATGGAACACCGTGCTTTCCACTATGGCGCCCTGACTGTGATCGGTGCGGCGCACTTGGGGCTGCTACTGCTGACCCCCAGCCACGCCACACCGGTAACACCCCCGGTGCTGCTCCCCATCGAGATGGTAAGCATTAACGATGCGCCGCAGCCGGCCCCGGCGGCGGTGCAGCCTCGCGTCACACCGGCGAAACCCAAGCCGCTCAAGACCCAGCCTACCCCGCTCAAGCCAACGCTGGCACCCAACGTACCGCGCCAGCTGGCGAGCAATGCCCCCAGTGTGCAGGCGCAGAGCCAGCCGGCGCCGACGCCGCCCAGCAGCAACACCACCGCCGCCAGCACCGACAGTGCGGCCAACGTTGAGCGCACCGCCGCGCCGGAAAAGGTCGCCGTCACCCCGCCGTCCTACGAGAAGGGTGGCTATCTGAACAATCCGAAGCCGGAATACCCGCCGCTGTCGCTGGAGCTGGGCGAGGAAGGCACCGTGTTCCTGCGCATCTCGGTGAACACCAGCGGACGGGCTACCGCGGTCAGCGTGGCCCGCTCCAGCGGCTTCCCGCGGCTGGACAGTTCCGCGCGCCGCGCCGCCGCCGGCTGGCGCTACAGCCCGGCCATGCGCGGCGATGAGCCGATCGATGACACCTTTACCGCCCCGATCAAATTCGTCCTTCCAAACAAGACTAAAGCCTGAACATGAACCTGATGCACACCTTCGAACAGGGCGACGCCATTCTGGTGTCGGTTTTCCTGAGCCTGATCCTGATGTCGGTACTGACCTGGTACTTCATCGTGCTGCGCGGCTGGCGCGCCTGGCGCACCCTGCGCCTGAACCGACAATCCGAAAGCCAGCTGTGGGCCGCCGACAGCTGGAAACAGGCGGAAGGTGAATTGACCGCCACGCCGGCCCCGGTGTCGGCGCTGCTACGCGACGGTCTGGCGGCACTGCGCCAGTACCAGCAGCACAGCAGCAGCGCGCTGGGCCAGGCATGCTCGCTGGACGACTACCTGACCCGCGCACTGCGCAAACGGCTGTCGCAGGAACAACAGAAGCTGGAAGGCGGCATGACGGTGCTGGCCACCATCGGCTCCACCGCACCGTTCATCGGCCTGTTCGGCACCGTGTGGGGCATCTACCACGCGCTGGTGAACATCGGCGCCCAGGGCCAGGTGTCGATCGCCACCGTGTCCGGCCCGATCGGCGAGGCGCTGATCGCCACCGCCGCCGGTCTGGCCGCCGCCATTCCGGCGGTACTGGCCTACAACACCTTCACCCGCCTGAACCGGGTAATCAACCAGGAAATGGACCACTTCACCCATGACCTGCATGCCCACCTGCTGACCCACGGAGGCAACGATGGCGTTCGGTAGTTTTGACAAGGGCGCCGATGCGCCGATGTCCGAGATCAACACCACGCCGCTGGTGGACGTGATGCTGGTACTGCTGGTGGTGTTCATCATTACCGCGCCGCTGCTGACCAACGCGGTGCAGGTCAACCTGCCGCAGGCCAGCGCCGCGCAGCATGAAGAGAAGCCGGAGGCGATCCGCCTGGCCATCAATGCCGATGGCAAGCTGTTCTGGAACGATCTGCCGATCGAGCCGGGTCGGCTGAAGAGCCGCTTTGCCGAAGCCGCCACCGCCAACGCCGCGGTGGAACTGCACCTGCGCGCCGACAAGGCGGTGCGCTACGAGGTGGTGGCCACCACCCTGGCCGCGGCGCAAGGCAGCGGCATCAACCGCATCGGCTTCGTCACCGAAGCCCAGTAATTCCCCAGCCCTTTCCCCCGCCGTGCGGCCCACCCAGGTTGGCCGCAGGGGGAGGCTTTTGCCCGTTTTTACGCACAACGACACATTAGACATATGAAAAAGACCGCTTCCATCGTTGCCACCCAGAGCGCGCCCAAGCGCCTGCCGCACACCATGCTCGCCAGCATGCTGGCCGCCAGCCTGGCACCGGGCCTGGCCATCGCCGCCGATGCCAGCACCACCGCCAGCAGCGACAGCAGCACCACGCTGGAAACCGTGGTGGTGACCGGCGAACAACCCAAGCGCGGCAGCTACCAGGCCGGCACCACCACCCTGGGCAAGCAGAAGCAGGCGTTGAAGGATGTACCGCAGGCGGTATCGGTCATCACCCGTCAGCTGATGGAAGACCAGGGCGACGTGAACCTGAAGGACGTGCTGAAGAACGTGTCCGGCATCAGCTTCGCCGCCGGTGAAGGCGGTCGCAGCGGCGACCAGGTCTACCTGCGCGGCTTTGCCATGTTTGCCGACACCTACCGCGATGGCCAGCGCGATGTGGCGCAGTACAACCGCGATCCGTTCAATGACGAAAAAATCGAAGTGCTGAAGGGCGCCAGCTCCATGCTGTTCGGCCGTGGTTCCACCGGCGGCGTGCTGAACCAGGTCAGCAAGACGCCGTTCGCCGGCGAACAGGTGGAAGTCACCGGCACCGTGGGCACCAACGATTTCTACCGCACCACCACCGACGTCAACCAGGCGCTGTCCGACACCAGCGCCATCCGCCTGAACATGATGGCGGTCAACGATGGCAGCCCGAACAACATCAGCGAAGCGGAGCGCTTCGGCTTTGCCCCGTCCATCGCCTTCGGCCTCGGCGAGCCCACCACCGTGGTGCTGTCGCACATGCGGCTGAAGGAAAACAACACCCCGATGCTGGGCGTGCCGTACAACCCCAACACCAACCAGCCGATCGACGTGCCGCTGGACCGCTTCTACGGCCTGCAGGGCATGAGCAGCGAAGACATCACCAGCGATATCAGCACCGCCCGCGTCACCCACAAGCTGGATGCCAATAACGAGATCAGCAGCCAGCTGCGCGTAGCGCGCTACGACCGCTGGCTGGTCACCAGCCAGCCGCAGCTGCGCAACAGCACCAATACCGGCGGTATCAGCGCCGGCACCGCCGTCACCGACGACACCCTGCTGCGCTATTCCGGCAAGAACCGCGGCTCGCTGAACGAAGTGCAGGCGCTGACCACCGACTACACCGGCAAATTCGCCACCGGCGACCTGCGCCACAACCTGCTGGCCGGCGTGGAGTTCGTGCGCGAAACCCAGGACGCCTTCACCATCACCGCCAACAGCAGCATCACCAACCTGACCACCACCGTGGGCGACCCGAGCAGCATCAGCTACACCGGCAGCTACAGCGAATCGCCGTCCAACAGCTATGTCACCCGCAACCTGGCCGCCTACCTGACCGACACCGTCGAGCTAGGCGCCAACTGGAAAGTGATGGGTGGCGTGCGCATGGACACGCTGGAAGGCAACTACAAGAGCTACAGCAACGGCAGCGTCAGCCGCACCAACACCCGCGACGACAAAGGCCTGAGCTACCGCACCGGCCTGATCTGGCAGCCGACCAACGAGTCCAGCTACTACCTGGGCTACAGCAGCCTGCTGAACCCGTCCGGCGAGGCCTACCAGTTCGACGTCAACAGCGGCACCGGCACCGACAAGCTGAAGGCCGAGCGCAACAACCACTACGAGCTGGGCGCCAAGTGGGACCTGGCCGACGGCGATGCCACCCTGCGCGCCGCCATCTTCCGCACCGTGAAGCTGTACGAGCGCAACACCGACGCGCTGTCGCCGGACATCAGCATCCTGTACGCCAAGCGCCACACCAACGGTATCGAAGTGGAAGCCGCCGGCCGCCTGAGCGAACGCTGGGAACTGTTCGCCGGCGCCGCGCTGATGGACCCGAAGATCGACAAGGGCTGGAACTCCACCACCAACACCGAAACCAGCGTCAACACCGGTGCGGTGCCGAAGTACACGCCGAAACGCACCGCCAACCTGTGGGCCACCTATAAGGTGGACGAGAACATCCGTGCCGGTGTCGGCGCCTACTACGCCGCCAAGCGCTTTGCCGCCGACGGCAGCACCGATCAGTCCAAGACCAACTACCTGCCGGCCTATGTGCGCTACGACGCCATGCTGGCCTACGAAGCGCGCAAGTACAGCGTGAAACTCAACGTCAACAACCTCACCAATGTGAAGTACTACGACTCGGCGTACAGCGGCCATGCCTCCGCCGCCGCGCCGCGCGAGTACCAGCTCACCGTCGGCTACAAGTACTAAGCCGCGTGCCTTGCGGCCAACCTGGGCAACAGCAAAGGTTGGCCGCAAGGCCGTTTTGGCGATGATGGCAGCGCCATCGCCAAAACGCTGGCAGGATGCACCACCCCATCTTGCGCGTCTGCCAACCCGTTTTGCTCAGGAATCCCCATGCTGCTGCACATCCCCGAAGTACTGACCCGCGAAGAACTGGCCCACGCCCGCATGCTGCTGGCCAATGCCGACTGGCAGGACGGCCGCGCCACCGCCGGCCACCAGGCCATCGACGTCAAACGCAACCTGCAACTGCCGGCCACCGGCGACACCGCCCGCGAGCTGGCGGCGCTGGTGCAGCGCGCGCTGGCGCGCCAGCCGCTGTTCATGTCGGCGGCGCTGCCCAAGGTGGTGATGACGCCGATGTTCAACTGCTACCAGCGCGGCATGACCTACGGCGACCACGTCGACAACGCGGTACGCAGCGACCCGCTCACCGGCCAGTACGTGCGCACCGACGTCTCCAGCACGCTGTTCTTCAGCGAGCCGCACGAATACGAAGGCGGCGAACTGGTGGTGGAGGACACCTACGGCAGCCACCGCGTGAAACTGCCGGCCGGCGATCTGATCGTCTATCCGTCCACCAGCCTGCACCGCGTCGAGCCGGTGCACAGCGGCGCGCGGCTGGCCTCGTTCATGTGGACGCAGAGCATGGTGCGCGACGATGCGCAGCGCGCGCTGCTGTTCGAGATGGACATGGCCATCATCAGCCTGCGGGAAAAGGTGGGCAACTGCCAGGAACTGGTGACGCTGACTGCCAGCTACCACAACCTGCTGCGGCAGTGGGCGGAGCTGTAACGCCAGACGTTGGCCGCACGGGCAAAAAAAACCCCGCCGGACATAGCCGGCGGGTCACCGTGGGACAGAGCAAAACCCTGATAATCAGGATTTACAGCCAGTTGGCAGCACGCTGCCAACCGTCGGGTACTGCGTAGCAGCCGGCAGGCAGACCATGCCCGTGACAGTTCGGCTACTGCACACCACCCTACCGCGCCCCCGTTGCCGGGAGGGGTTCTTGCGGCGACCTTGCGGTCGCGCATTCCTGCATCGCTGCTGCCAGGCGGCAACAGCCGATAATTCGGGCATCCAGTATCTGCGTAAAGCAGAACCGATACCAGCAAAACTTGCATCCTTGCAATCAGCTGTCGTGCCGTTGCGGCAGCGGCACAGCACCGCAACAGACTACGGCTGGCGGCGGAAGTTGCATCCACCAGCACAAAGCCTACCAGCCCAAGCTTTCTGTTTGCTTACAAGCCGGCACCAACCGGCATCCGCCCGCGGCAGCCATGCCACAAACCACATTAAATGCGCGTTTTAATTGCCCAGTCTATTTCCATGAGCATATTGCATTGCTGGATTGTGTTAAGTCTTGATACAAAACAGTACAATGCTGCGCCACAGAAAATTTAACGTGCTATTGCAGCAAGGATTTTTGCCATGACTCGCGCAAGCTTACCCAGCGGCCCCAAGATTGACAAAGCATTCTTACGCATGTTTACCATGCAAAAAAATCATGGGATATATGCAATGAAATTGCCGCCGCTGAATGCCCTGCGCGTGTTCCTGGTTGCCGCCGAGCAGCACTCGTTCACCAAGGCCGGAGAAACCCTGCACCTGACCCAGGGCGCGGTGAGCCGCCATATCCAGACCCTGGAGGCGCACTACGGCCTGCCGCTGTTCGTGCGCCAGGCGCGCGGCTTGGCCTTGACGCCGGAAGGCGCCGCGCTGCTGCCGGCGGTGCGCGACGCCTTTGCCCGCATCGAGGCCGCCAGCGACGCCATCTCGCGCCGCTCGCGCGAGCTGCGGGTCAAGGCCAGCCCGTCGATCGCCTCGCGCTGGGTGCTGCCCAAGCTCACCCGTTTCCGCAACCTGCACCCGGAGCTGACGGTGTTCCTGGTTACCGTCACCGCCTTCGACCCCAACTTCAAGAGCCGCGAGTACGACATCTCGTTCCAGGCCAGCATCAGCAAGGAACCGGGGCTGATCTACCACCGCCTGCGCAGCGCGCGCTTCGTGCCGGTGGCGTCGCCGTCGCTGTTCCAGGGCAAGCCGCTGCCCACGCCGGCCGAGTTCCGCAACTACCCGCTGCTGCACCCGTCGCACGAGGACCCGTTCTGGGCGGAGTGGTTCGCGCTGGCCGGCGAAAGCGCCGGCGGCAACCCGGAAGCCTACGCCTTCGACACCCTGGACCTGGCCATCGTCGCCGCCAGCCGCGGCATGGGCATCACCCTGGCCGAGGAAAGCATGATCGCCGACGACCTGGCCGGCGGCACGCTGCTGCAGCTGTCGGACATCGCGCTGGTCACCGACTGGGCCTACTACCTGATCTACCCGCAGGAACTGGCCACCCTGCCCAGCGTGATCGCCTTCCGCGACTGGGCGCTGGCCGAGTTCAGCGACACGCCGCCCGCCGCCTCCTGACGCGGCGGCAGCGCGCACGGCACAAGGCCCGGCATTGCCGGGCCTTGTCGTTTGCTGCGGCCAACCTTGTCTCAGGCGTCCGCGTGCGCCACCGCCGGCTTGCGCCAGCGCGCGGCCAGGCCGTCGAACCACAGGTACAGCACCGGGGTGATGTACAGCGTCACCAGCTGCGAGAACAGCAGGCCGCCCACCACCGCCACCCCCAGCGGCTGGCGCAGCTCGGCGCCGGCACCCAGCGCCAGCGCGATCGGCAGCGCGCCCATCATCGCCGCCAAGGTGGTCATCAGGATCGGCCGCAGCCGCAGCAGGCAGGCGCTGCGGATGGCGTCGTACGGCGCCATGCCCTGCTCGCGCTGCGCCACCAGCGCGAAGTCGATCATCATGATGGCGTTCTTCTTGACGATGCCGATCAGCATCAGGATGCCGATGCCGGCGATGATGGTCAGCTCCTGCCCCATCAGCATCAGCGCCCCCAGCGCGCCCATCGCCGCCGACGGCAGGCCGGCGAGGATGGTCAGCGGGTGGATGTAGCTCTCGTACAGCACCCCCAGCAGCACGTAGATCACCACCAGCGCCACCAGGAACAGCGTGTTCTGGCTGCTCTGCGATTCGGCGAACGCCGCTGCGTCGCCGGCATAGCTGGTGAACACGCTGGCCGGCAGCGCGATGTCCTGCTGGATCGCCTTCAGGTGCTGCTCCACCTCGCCCAGCACCACCCCCGGCGGCAGGTTGAACGACAGCGTCACCGCCGGCAGCTGGCCCTGGTGGCTGACCGACACCGGCCCCACCGTGCGGCGCACGCTGGCGATGCTGGACAGCGGCAGCAGCGTGTTGTCGCTGCCGCGCACATACAGCCGGGTGAGGTCGAACTCGTTGATGCGGTAGGCGGCGTCCAGCTGCAGCAGCACCGAATAGCTGTCGGCGGCGGTGTAGATGGTGGCCACCTGGCGCTGGCCGAAGGCGGTGTACAGCGCGGTGCGGATGCTCTGCATGCCCACCCCCAGTTGCGCCGCCTTGTCGCGGTCGATCACCAGCTCGGCCTGCAGGCCCTTGCGCTGCGCATCGCTGCTCACGTCCTGGAACATCGCATCGGCCCGCATGCCGCGCTCCAGCTTGTCGGCCCAGTCATACAGGCTGGCGGCATCCACGCTCTGCAGTACGTACTGGTAGCGGCTCTTGCTGGCACGCCCGCCCAGGCGCAGGTTCTGCACCGGGGTCAGGAACACGCTCAGGCCGTTGACCTTGCGCAGATCCTTGCGCAGCGCCTCCACCACCTGCTGCACGTCGGGACGTTGGCCGCGCGGCTTGAGGGTGACGAACATGCGCCCGCCGCTGTCGCTGATCGACGAGGTGATCGCTGCTACGTGCGGGCTGTGCTGCACGATGTCGGCGGCGCGCGCCTGCAAGGCGGCCAGCCGGTCGTAGGACACATCCTGCGCCACCTCGGTGTTCACCGTGATCTGGCCGGTGTCCTCCACCGGGAAGAAGCCCTTGGGAATCACGCTGAACAGCCACGCCGAGCCGGCCACCGTGCCCAGCGCCAGCAGCAGGGTGAAGCGGCGATGATGCAGCGCCAGGTCCAGCGTGCGCTCGTAGCCGGCCAACAGCGCGTTGAAGCCGCGCTCGAACAGCCGGGTGATGCCATGGCCCTGCCCGGCGCCGGCATGGTGCGGCATGTGCTCGGCGCGCAGGAAGCGCGACGCCAGCAGCGGGATCAGCGTCAGCGACACCAGCGCCGACACCAGCACCGCCAGCGTCACCACCACCGCGAACTCGTGGAACAGCAGGCCGATCACGCCGCCCATGTAGAAGATGGGGATGAAGATCGCCACCAGCGACAGCGAGATGCTGATGATGGTGAAGCCGATCTCGCGCGAGCCGCGCAGCGCCGCCGCCAGCGGCTTCTCGCCCTGCTCCATGTAGCGCACGATGTTTTCCAGCACCACGATGGCGTCGTCCACCACCAGCCCCACCGCCAGCGTCAGCCCCAGCAGCGAGATGTTGTCGATGGAATAACCCAGCAGATACATCAGCCCCATGGTGCCGATCAGCGAGATCGGCAGCGTCAGCGCCGGAATCACCGTCGCCGCCAGCCGCTGCAGGAACATGAAGATCACCATGATCACCAGCGCCACCGTCAGCAGCAGCGTCAAGTTCACGTCATGCACTGCCTCGCGGATCGAGGTGGAACGGTCGGACATCGGCGCCAGCCGCACCGAGCCGGGCAGCTGCGCCGACAGCTTGGGCAACATGCTGCGGATGGCGTCCACCACCGCCACGGTGTTGGCATCCGACTGGCGAAACACCGCCAGCACGATGGAGCGCTCGCCGTTCACCCAGCTGCCGGTCTTCAGGTTCTCGATGCTGTCTTCCACCCGGGCCACGTCGGCCAGGCGCACCACCTTGTCACCGTTGCGGCCAACCGCCAGCCGCGCGAACTCGGCGGCATTGCGATACTGGCTGTCGCTCTGCACCGTCAGCACCTGGGCGCGGCCTTCCAGCGTGCCCAGCGGCGTGTTGCCGTTGGCCGCACGCAGCACGGTGGCCACCTCGTCCAGCGTCAGATTGCGGGCAGCCAGCTTCTGCGGATCGGCCTGCACCCGCACCGCGTAGCGCTTCTGGCCGAAGATCTGCACCTGCGCCACGCCGTTGATGGTGGACAGCGTCGGCGACACTAGGTTGTCGGCGTAGTCGTTCAGCTCGGTCAGCGACAGCGCCGGCGAATTCAGCGCCAGCAGCAGAATCGGCGCATCGGCCGGGTTCACCTTGCGGTACGACGGCATGCTGGTCATCTCGGTCGGCAGGCTGCGCTGCGCGCGCAGCAGCGCGGCCTGCACGTCCAGCGCCGCGCCGTCCAGGCTGCGGCCGGAGACGAACTCCAGCGTCACCGAGGTGCTGCCCAGCGTGCTGTTGGAGCTGATTACCGCCACCCCGGGAATGGTGGCGAACTGTTTTTCCAGCGGCGTGGCCACCGAGGTGGCCATGGTTTCCGGGCTGGCGCCCGGCAGGCTGGCCGACACGTTGATGGTGGGCGTTTCATAGCTGGGCAGTGCGGCGATCGGCAGGCGCCCCATCGCCAGCAGGCCGCCGACGATCAGCGACAGGCTCAGCAGCACCGTCATCACCGGACGGCGGATGCACAGTTCGGAAATATTCATCACTGCGCTCCGCTGGCCGGCCGCCGCCCGGCGGCGTTAACGTTGGCCGCAGCGCCGCAACCGGCCGGCGCACCCTTGCCGCCGCGCGGTGTCGCACCCGCCGCGGCACTGGCCGCGTAGTTGCCGGCCGCCTTGGCCGCCGGCTTGCGCGGCGGCAGCGGCTGCACCGTCTCGCCCGGACGCACGTTCTGGCCGCCGCTGACGATCACCTTCACCCCCGGCTGGATGCCGCGCACGATGGCCTGCTCGTTGGCGATGCCCAGCAGCGTCAGCGGCACCGGCTGCGCCTTGTTGTCGGCGCCCACCGCGTAGGCGAACTGGCCGTCCGGGCCGGTGATCAGCCCGGCCACCGGCAGCGCCGCCGCATCGCGGTATTGCCCGGCCTGCAGCTGCACGCTGACGAACTGCCCCGGCCACAGCGCGGCATCGCGGTTGTCGAAGCGCGCCTTCAGCAGCACGTTGCCGCTGGCGCTGTCCACCGCGCTGTCGATGAAGCTCAGCTCGCCCTGGCGGCAGACGCTGCCGTCACCGCTGTGCGCCAGCACCGCCAGCGGCGCCGCCGCCTGCGCCTGGCGCACCGCCGTCAGCTGTTGTTCCGGCAGGGTGAAGCTCACCATCACCGGGTTCATGCGGGTGATGGTCAGCACCGGCTCGGCCATGCCGGTGGTCACCAGCGCGCCCGGCGCCAGGCTGATGGCGCCGATGCGGCCGGCCACCTGCGCGCGCAGCTGTTTCTGCTGCAGCGCCACCTGCGCGGCCTGGATCTGCGCGCGGTCGGACGCCAGCGTGGCGCGGCGGCTGTCGGCGGTGGCCTGCAGCGTATCCAGCGCGCTTTGCGAGATGAACTGCTGCCGCAGCAGGTCGCGGCCGCGCGCCAGCTCGCGCTCGGCGCTGGTCAGCTGCGCCTGGTCGCTGGCCAGCTGCGCCCGCGCCTTGGCCAGCGCCGCCAGCTCGCTGGCGTCGTCCAGCTGCACCAGCAGCTGCCCCGGCTGCACCATGCTGCCCTCGGTCACCAGCAGCCGCGCCACCACGCCGTTGGCCTGCGGCCGCAGCTCCACCCGCTCCAGCGCGGTAACGCTACCGTTGGCCGTCAGCACCACCGGCTGCTGGCTGGCCCGCACCGTGGCCAGTTGCACCGCCGTGGCCCGCTTGGCGCGGGCCTGCTCGCCAGCCGGCGGCTGCCGGGCACCCTGCCACCACACCCCGGCGGCCAGCGCCGCCACCAATGCGCTACCGATCACCATCTTCTTGTTCATTGCCGTCGTTCTGCGTCAACACGATTTTCGATCCTGCAAGCCTAACCAATTCCAGCGGCAAGCATGTGACCAAGTTGATTAATGAGTATGAATGTCTGGCGGCGCAAAACCATGGCCGCCGGCAGCGCACAAAACAAAAGCGGCCCCGTAGGGCCGCTTCATGCGCGGGAGGCTGCCGGCGGGCAGCCGGCGCTTATTTCTTGCTGTCGTCGACATGCTGCTGCAGCAGCTTGCCCAGCAGCGGGTTGTCCAGCTTCTTGCCGTCCTTGGCATTGGAATCCTTGCCGAAGCGGTCCGGCGAGCCGGCCTTGCGCAGGTTCTCGCGTACTTTCACCGCCTCGAAACGGTTCAGATCGTAGAAGTTGATCGGCATGGAAGGCTCCTGAATGGCAAAGCGCGGCAGTATGCGCTGCGACGCCGGGGCTGTCCAGAAAAAACCGTTGCGAAAACAGACAGTTAATCGCCATGCGCGGCTTGAATTTCTTGCTGCGCGGCACAAATACTATGTTTGTCATGTCGATGCGTCTTTAATGGACAGGTAGCAACCACCTCAAGGAGTGCACTATGAGCTTGTTTGATCAACTGGGCGGCCTGCTGGGCGGCGAAGGCAACGGCGGGCTGCTGCAGAGCGCGCAGACACTGCTGAACGACAACGGCGGCGTGTCCGGGCTGGTGGAGAAATTCCAGCAGGGCGGGCTGGGCGAGATCGTGTCGTCGTGGGTCGGCACCGGCGACAACCTGGCGATCAGCGCCGAGCAGATCCAGTCGGTGCTGGGCAACGAGCAGATCGCCGGCCTGGCCGCCAAGCTGGGGCTGGACAGCAACCAGGTGGCGCAGCAGGTGGCCGAGCACCTGCCGACGCTGATCGACCGCCTGACGCCGAACGGCGAAGTGCCGCAGGGCAACGATCTGCTGTCGCAGGGCGCCAGCCTGCTGGGCGGGCTGTTCGGCAAGTCCTGAACGCCGGCGCAGCACAACAAGGCGGCCTATGGCCGCCTTTTGTTTTGCCTGCCCGCCAGCCGCAGCCGGCTGGCGGCCAACCTTTCCGCGCCGGCCAGCGCTTTCAGCCGCCGCTGCCCAGGTAATCGGCCTTGCCCAGCGGCACGCCGTTGTGGCGCAGGATGTCGTAGGCGGTGGTGAGGTGGAAGTAGAAATTGGGCAGCACGAAGCCCTGCAGGTAGTCCAGGCCGTTGAAGGTCATGCTCTGGTGCGGAAACTTCAGCACGATGTCGCGGCTTTCGCTGCCGTCGAACTGCGCCGGCGGCAGGCCCTGCAGGAACAGCACGGTGCGGGCGATGCGCTGCTGCAGCTCCTCGAAACTGCTCTCGCTATCGGCAAAGCTGGGAATCTCCACCCCGGCCAGCCGCGCGCCGCAGCCCTTGGCGGTGTCCGATACCACCTGCACCTGGCGCAACAGCGGAAACATGTCCGGCGCCAGCCGCGCCTGCAGCAGCACCGCCGCGTCGAAGCGGCGCTCCTCGGCATTCAGCAGCGCCTTGTTGAGAATGGCGGACAGATTGGCCAGCCCGTGCAACAGCGGCGGCACGGCGGCCTGATACATCGACAGCGACATGGTGCGTCTCCCGGCAGGGTGCAGCGGCCAGGGTTGGCCGCAGGAACAACCTCACCATAGCCGATGGCGGGCGGAAGCACAGCCGTACTTGCGCTGCCTCAGCCGGCGCTGTCGTCGCCCTTGCGCTTGCGGCCGCGCTTGCCCTGCTGCGCCAGCGCCTGGGCGCGGTACCACGCCTCCAGCGCCTCCTCTGCATTCAGGATGTGCTGGCGCAGAAACGCCGCCGCACTGATGGCGTCCTTCTGCTTGCAGAATGCCAGCAGCTGGCTGTGCTCCTGGTGCGCGCGATCGCTGAAATCGGCCAGCAGGATCTGCATGCGGGTGTAGCGGTCGGTGCGGTTGTGCAGCTGCTCGATGATGGCCAGCGTCTGACCGCGGCCGGCGGCGCGGTACAGCGCCATATGAAACTGCGCGTTGAGGATGCCCCAGGCGCTGATGTCCTTGTCGCGCAGCGCCACTTCGAACTGCGCCAGCAGCGCCTCGGCCTCGGCAATGTCGGCGCTGCTCTGACGCGGAATCGCCTCCAGCAGCACGTCGCACTCCAGCAGCACCCGCACCCGCAGCAGCTCGACGATCTCCGGCAGCGACAGCTGCGACACCACCGCGCCCTTGTTCTCGATGATGTTGACCAGCCCTTCCGCCTCCAGCTGGCGCAGCGCCTCGCGGATCGGCACCCGGCTCATGCCCAGCTCACGCGACAGCGCTTCCTGCCGCAGCTGGCTGCCATCGGCCCACTCCCCGGCCAGGATGCGCTGGCGGATGGCCTCGGTGGCGACAACGGTAAGACTCTGCGGGGTTTCGGCGGCTTGGTTCATGGTGGTCTCTCGCAACGGCGGCGCTACCTTACCACAGCGCACGCGCGGTTTCAGGCGCGGCCGGGCAAGGTTGGCCGCAGGCCATGGTTATGGTGTCGCCGCGGCGGCCAACCCTGCCGCCGGCCGCGCGCTAAAAAAAAAGCCCCCGTCAGGCGGGGGCGACAGCATCACACACCGAGATAGGCGGTTTTTACCGTGGTATAGAACTCCGCCGCGTAGCGACCCTGCTCGCGCGGGCCGTGGCTGGAGCCTTTGCGGCCACCGAACGGCACGTGGTAGTCCACCCCGGCGGTGGGCAGGTTCACCATCACCATGCCGGCTTCGCTGTGGCGGCGGAAGTGGGTGGCCAGTGCCAGCGACTGGGTGCAGATGCCGGCGGCCAGGCCGAACGGGGTGTCGTTGGCGAGCCGGAGCGCGTGCTCGTAGTCGTCGGCGCGCAGCACCGCCGCCACCGGGCCGAAGATTTCCTCGCGGCTGATGCTCATCTGTGGCGTGCAGCCGGCAAACAGCGCCGGCGACTGGTAGTAGCCGCGCGTGGCCAGCTGCAGGCGCTCGCCGCCGCACAGCAGGCTGGCACCCGCGGCCAGACCCTGCTCCACGTAGCCGAGGTTGCCGGCCAGCTGCGCTTCGCTGGCCACCGGGCCGATCTGCGAGTCCGCCGCCAGCGCATTGCCCACCCGCAGCGCGGCAGTGCGTTCGACCAACCGGGCAACGAAGGCATCGTGGATACCGCTGCACACGATCAGCCGGCTGCTGGCGGTGCAGCGCTGGCCGGTGGAGTAGAACGCGCCGTTGATCGCGCATTCCACCGCCTGCTCCAGTTTGGCGTCGTCGGCAATCAGCAGCGGGTTCTTGCCGCCCATCTCCAGTTGCAGCTTGATACCGCGCGCCGCGCAGTCTGCGGCCAACCTCTGGCCGGTGGCCTGCGAGCCGGTGAAGCTCAGCGCGTCAATGCCGGCATCCAGCATGGCCGGGCCCAGCACGCGCCCCGCTCCCATTACCAGGTTGAACACGCCGGCCGGCAGGCCGGCGCGCTGCAGGATGTCGGCCAGTGCCCAGGCGGAGCCCGGCACCAGTTCCGCCGGCTTCATCACCACGGTGTTGCCGAAGGCCAGCGCCGGGGCGGCTTTCCACGCCGGAATGGCAATCGGGAAGTTCCACGGTGTGATCAGCCCCACCACGCCCACCGGCTCGCGGCTGATCAACACCTCCACGCCGGGACGCACCGAATCCAGCAGCTCGCCCTGCGGCCGCAGCGCCTCGCCGGCAAAGAACTTGAAGATATGCCCGGCGCGGGTCACCTCGCCGATGGCTTCCGGCAGCGTCTTGCCTTCCTCGCGCGCCAGCAGGGTGCCCAGCTCCTGCTTGCGGGCCAGGATCTCGCTGCCGGCGGCGTCCAGAATGTCGGCGCGCTGCTGCGGCGTGGTGCGCGACCAGGCCGGGAAGGCGGCGCGGGCGGCGGCGACCGCCTCGCGCATGTCGTCGGCAGAGGCGCTGGCGTATTCGCCCACCACGTCGTCGAGGTCGGAGGGGTTGCGGTTGACGATGGCAGGCTGGCCGCCGCGCCATTCGCCGTTGATGAGATTGCAATGCATGCTGACTCCTGCCGGCTGCCGGCCCATGCCGCCACAGCCGAAAAAAATCGCCCTCCCGCCACGGGCGGGAAGGCAGCGGTGCGGCAAGGGTTGGCCGCAACAAGATCAGAGAGAGGGAGTACTGCTGTGCAGGCTTAGACGGCCGGCAGCTGCGGGCGGGCTTCCAGGCCGGCCTTGATCACCGCGGCCACGCGCTCGCGTTCGGCGCCGGCCAGCGGCAGACGCGGGGCGCGTACATGCTCGGTGCCCACGCCGACCATGGCTTCACACAGCTTCAGGTTCTGTACCAGCTTCATCGACACATCCAGGTGCAGCAGCGGCGCGAACCAGCGGTAGATGGCGCGCGCTTCTTCCAGGCGGCCTGCCTTGGCCAGCTTGTAGATGGCCACGGTTTCTTTCGGGAACGCCACCACCAGTCCGGCTACCCAGCCGTCGGCGCCCATCACGATGCTTTCCAGTGCCAGGTCATCCACACCACTGAAGATAGCGAAGCGGCTGCCCACCGCATTGATCACATTGGTCAGGGTGCGGATGTCGCCGCTGGACTCCTTGATCGCCACGTATTTCGGCTCTTTCGCCATTTCTACGTACATTTCCGGGGTGATGTTCACGCCGTAAGCGATCGGGTTGTTGTAGATCATGATCGGCAGCGGGCTGGCATCGGCCACGCGCTGGTAGTGATTGATGGTTTCGCGCTCGTCGGACACGTAGCGCATGGCCGGCAGCAGCATGATGCCGTCGGCACCGGCAGCGTGCGCGGCCTGGGCCAGCGCGCAGGCGGCGCGGGTGCTGTCTTCGGCCACGGTCAGCAGCACCGGCTTGTTGCCGGCCACTTCCTTGGCGGCCTTCAGGATGGCGATCTTCTCGTCGGCGGTGAGGGTGGACGCCTCGCCCAGCGAGCCGCAGACGATGATGCCGTCGGCGCCGCATTCCAGCTGCCACTTGATGTGCTTCACGGTGCCGGCCAGATCCAGCGATTCGTCAGCGTTGAACTTGGTGGTAACGGCGGGGAAAACGCCAGTCCAGAGATGTGCCATGGTGTTGCTCCTTCAGGGGGTAGGGTGCAGCCGGATGCGCTGCGGTCCATTCCATGCTAGGGCTTTTTGAATACAAAACTCAATAGTTTTTGCATGCAAAATTCACATCTCGGTGCAGCATGCACTTATCCAAAATCGCCGGTGATTTTTTACAACACCAGCCTAAATGCTTGATTTACAAGCCTATCAAGCACAAATCAGGCATATACATAGCCGCATGCACGGTGTGGCGTTTTGGCAAAATTGCATCCAATTATTGTATTCAAAACGGCGAAATCCTACAGTAAAGCCAACGCAAGCCAAGGAGCACAGCGATGGCAGTAACCGAATTTGAATGCATAGACGGCCACACCTGCGGCAACCCGGTGCGGCTGGTCACCAAGGGTGCACCGGAGCTGAACGGCACTACTCAGGCCGAACGGCGGCTGGATTTCCTGCAACGCTATGACTGGATGCGCACCGGCCTGATGTACGAACCGCGCGGCCATGCGCAGATGTCCGGTGCCTTCCTGTACCCGCCCACCCGCGACGACTGCGACGTGGCGGTGCTGTACATCGAAACCAGCGGCTGCCTGCCGATGTGCGGCCACGGCACCATCGGCGTGGTCACCATGGCCATCGAGCACGGCATCGTCACCCCGAAGACCCCGGGGGTGCTGAACCTGGACACCCCGGCCGGCAAGGTGGTGGCCGAGTACACCCAGGTTGGCCGCAAGGTGAAATCGGTGAAGCTCACCAATGTGCCGTCCTTCCTGCTGCTGAAAGATGTCGAGGTGGAGATCGCCGCGCTGGGCAAGCTGACAGTGGACATCGCCTACGGCGGCAACTTCTACCCCATCGTGGAAGCGCAGCAGAACTACCGCGACATGGCCGACTACACCCCGGCGCAGCTGGTGGCGATGGGCAACGAGCTGCGCGATTACATCAACGCGCACTACGACATCGTGCATCCGCTGGATGCCAATATCCGCGGCGTGCGCCATGTGCAGTGGACCGGCGCACCGAAAACCCCCGGCTCGCATGCGGCCAACGCCGTGCTGTACGGCGCGGCGGCGCTGGACCGCTCACCGTGCGGCACCGGCACCTCGGCACGGCTGGCGCAGCGCTACGGCCGCGGACTGATGAAGAAGGGCGACGTACTGGTGCACGAGAGCATCATCGGCAGCCAGTTCACCGGCAGCATCGAAGCGGAAACCGAAGTCGCCGACATCCCGGCCATCATCCCCGGCGTGGCCGGCTGGGCGATCACCACCGGTTACAACCGCATCCTGCTGGACGACGCCGACCCCTACGTACACGGCTTCGTGGTGGGCTGATGATGAACGCACGCGCACAACATCGCCCCGAGCACGTAATCGTGGTCGGCGCCGGGATCGTCGGCATCGCCAGCGCGCTGCAGCTGCGACTGGCCGGCTGCCGCGTCACCCTGCTCGATCGCGGTGAACCGGCGATGGAAACCAGCTACGGCAATGCCGGCGCCTTCGCGGTCAGCGACATCATCCCGCTGGCCGAGCCGGGGGTGCTGCGCAAGGTGCCGGGCTGGATGTTCGACCCGCTGGGGCCGCTGGCACTGCGCTGGCGCTACCTGCCCAGCCTCACGCCGTGGCTGCTGCGCTTTCTGGCCGCCAGCCGCCCGCGCAAGGTGGCCGCGCTGACCACGCAGCTGAGTGCGCTGCTGTCGCGGGTGAACGCCGACTACGCGCCGCTGATCGAACGCGCCGGGCTGAATCATCTGTGGCGCCGCCACGGCAACCTCACCCTGTACCGCAGCGAGGCGGAATTCCGTGCCGCCGAAGATGGCTGGCTGACCAAGCGCGCCCACGGCGTGGCCTGGCGCAAGCTCGACCGCGCCCAGCTGGCCGCCGCCGCGCCGCAGCTGGGCGAGGAATGGCAGGTGGCGGTGGAAGTGCCGCAGTGGTCGCACGTGGACGACCCGTACACCTTCAGCCGCGGCCTGTTCGATGCCTTCATCCGCGAAGGCGGCCATTTCATCCAGGACGAGGTGCTGGCCACCGCGGCCAACGTTGGCCGCATCGTCGGCGTGGACACCGCCAGTAACGGCCGGCTGGACGCCGACTGCGTGGTGATTGCCTGCGGCGTGTGGAGCGACCGCTTTGCCCAACAGCATCACTGCCGCCTGCCGCTGGAAAGCGAGCGCGGCTACCACGTCACCCTGCCCAATGCCGGCGTGGCGCTGCATCACTTCATCCAGTGCGCCAGCGAAAGCTTCGTGATCCTGCCGATGGCGAACGGCGGCCTGCGCCTGGCCGGCACCGTGGAGCTGGCGCACCGCGACGCGGCGCCGAACTGGCAGCGCGCCCACATCCTGATCGACAAGGCCAGACGCATCGTCGGCGATGTCGACACCCGCGATATGCAGGTGTGGATGGGCAACCGCCCGTCGTTGCCGGACACCATTCCGGTGATCGGCCCGGCGCCGGACAGCCCCGGGCTGTACTTCGCCACCGGCCACGGCCACCTCGGCCTGACGCTGGCGGCCACCACCGGCGCGCTGCTGGCGGAGCAGATCTGCGCGCTGGCGCCCAGCCTGGATGCGGCACCCTTCCGGCCGGACCGCTTTTGAGCCGCACCGTTTTTGCCGCCGTGCCACGGCATGGCGGCTGGTTTGTAGTAGATGAGGAGTCGCTAACAACCGCACCTGAGACAAGGCGGCGCAACGCCGGATCAGGGATGTTGGTAGTGACACCAAACGCGGCAACAAGACCGCAACACAGCTCTTAGGCAACAAACAGCCGCCCTGCGGCCAACCTTCCAGTAGTGAACACAAAGGAGAAACAGCATGAAACCTTCCATCGCACCGCGTACGCTGCATCTGGTTCTGGCCCTGGGCGGCATGATGGCCCCGTTCGCCATCAATGCGGCACAGGCCGACACCGTGGTGAAACTCGGCTTTTCCTCGCCGCTGTCCGGCCCGCAGGCGCACTACGGCAAGGACAATGAAAACGCCACCAAGCTGGCGATCGACGACCTGAACGCCAAGCCGATCACCGTCGGCGGCCAGAAGGTGAAGTTCGAACTGGTGTCCGAGGACGACCAGGCCGACCCGCGCGTCGGCACCCAGGTAGCACAGCGGCTGGTGGATGCCGGCGTGAAAGCCGTCATCGGCCACTTCAACTCCGGCGTGTCGATTCCGGCCTCGCGCATCTATTCCGATGCCGGCATCCCGCAGCTGTCGGTGTCCACCAACCCGGCCTACACCACCGCCGGTTACAAGACCGCCTTCCGCCTGGTCGGCAGCGACAGCCAGGTCGGCGGCGCGCTGGGCCGCTACGCGGTGATGCAGCTGAAGGCACAGAACATCGCGGTGATCGACGACCGCACCGCCTACGGCCAGGGCATTGCCGACGAATTCATCAAGTCCATCGCCGGCATGGGCAAGAAGCCGATCAAGCGTGAATACACCAACGACAAGGCCACCGATTTCACCGCCATCCTCACCGCGCTGAAGGCGCAGAAACCGGACGTGGTGTTCTACGGCGGCGCCGATGCGCAGGCGGCACCGATGGCGCGGCAGATGAAGCGTCTGGGCATCAACGCCAAGCTGATGGGCGGCGACATGCTCAGCACCCCGACCTTCATCCAGCTGGCCGGCCCGGATGCCGTCGGCCACTTCTCGGCGGTACCGGGTGGCGAGCTGGGCTCGCGCCCGGCCGGCAAGGACTTTGAAAGCCGCTACAAGGCGCGCTTCAAGCAGGACGTGGTGCTGCTCGGGCCGCAGTTCTACGACGGTGTGATGATCGTGGCCGACGCGATGAAACGCGCCAACTCCACCGAGCCGGCCAAGTTCCTGCCCTTCATCGCCAAGACCGGCTACAAGGGCGTTACCGCCGACTTCAGCTTCGACGGCATGGGCAACCTGAAGAAGGCGCCGGTGACCATCTCTGCGGTGGAAGGTAACGACTGGAAGGTGAAGTCCGTCGTGCAGTAAAAGCGTGCTCACGATCTCGCGAGCCAAGGTGAGACAAGGCGAAAACGGCTGAGGAAGCGGAGTTGCCATGACGTCAATGAGCATTCCGAAGCTGTTTTCAACGCCGTATCGCCGACGTGCAGCAGATCGTAAGCAGGCTGGTAGCACTCCCGGTCGTTTTGTAGTCGCAGTTGCGGCCGGCTCACGCCGGCCGCTTTTTTCACTTTCCCAGCACGCCCAGCCCACTGCCGGCGCGCTGCCTAGCGCCCCCTGATGCACGGAGCAACCACGATGTCCACCACCACCCCGCCGCTACTCGACGCCGCCGCCACCCAGGCGCGCTTGCCGATGGCGCAGCTGTGCCGCCAGCTGGCGCAGGCCGCCGCCGAACTGGCCGCCGGCCACATCCACTGCCCGGAACGGCAGGCACTGCCGCTGCCCGAGGGCGGCACCCTGCTGTCGATGCCGGCCAGCGCCGCCGACATCGCCATCCACAAGCTGGTGAATGTCTGCCCGCAGAACACCGGCCAGGGCCTTGCCACCATCCACGGCGTGGTCGGCGTCTACGACGCGGTGAGCGGCGTGCCGCAGCTGCTGCTGGACGGCCCCACCGTTACCGCGCGCCGCACCGCCGCGGTATCGCTGCTGGCGATCCAGACCCTGCTGCCCGCCGAGCTGCGCCACGTGGCGCTGGTCGGCACCGGCAAACAGGCGCGCGCCCATGCCGCGGCACTGGCCGAGTGCTACCCGGGACTGCGGGTGGACATCCACAGCCGCAGCACAGACAGCGCCGCCAGCACCTGCCGGCAACTGGCGTCGCTGCCACTGCAACTGACGCCCAAGGTTGGCCGCATCGACGACGGCGCCGAGGTGGTGATCCTGCTCACCACCAGCCGCAGCCCACTGTATGACCAACCGGCGCGCGCCGGCCGGCTGCTGATCGGTACCGGCGCTTTCCGCCCGGAGATGGCCGAGCTGGGGCCGACCAGCATCGCCGGCAGCCAGCTGTTCTGCGACGACGTGCCCGGCGCCCGCCACGAAGCCGGCGACCTGATCCAGGCCGGCGTCGACTGGGCGCAGGTGCACAGCCTGGCCGACGCGCTGGCCGGCCGCCTCGACCCCGCCGCGCCCAAGCTGTTCAAGAGCGTGGGCAGCGCCGCCTGGGACCTGGCCGCCGCGCGCTGCGCACTGGCCGCCATCAGACAGGAGCAAGAGGCATGAACTGGCAAAGCCGCAGTTTCGACACCATCGAGATGCACACCGGCGGCGAGCCGGTACGCATCATCCCCGGCCTGATCGACGACATCCACGGCGCCGACATCCTGGCCAAGCGCCGCGACATGCGCGAGCGGCTGGACGGCGTGCGCCGGCTGCTGATGTTCGAGCCGCGCGGCCACTACGATATGTACGGCGCAGTGCTGGTGCGCCCCAGCCTGCCGGGCGCCGATCTGGCGGTACTATTCATCCACAACGAGGGCTACAGCACCATGTGCGGCCACGCGGTGATCGCGCTGGCGCGCTACGCGGTGGAGCACGGCCTGGTGGCGCGCAGCGCGCAGCTGACGCGGGTCGGCATCGAATGCCCATGCGGGCTGGTCACCGCCTGGCTGGCAGAGGACGGCAGCGTCAGCTTCGACAGCGTGCCGGCGTTCGCCTTTGCGCTGGATCACGAGGTGCATGTGGCGGGGGTTGGCCGCATCCGCGTCGACATCGGCTACGGCGGCGCCTTCTACGCGGTGACGTCTGCGGCCAACCTTGGCGTATCGCTGGACGGCCGCCTGCGCGACGTGGTGGATGCCGCCAGTGCGCTGAGCGAGGCGGTGCGACGCAGCATCGGCGTGCGCCACCCGGCGGCCGAGGACCTGGGCTTTCTGTACGGCAGCATCCTCACCGACGGCAACGAACGTGCCGGCGACGGCCCCAGCCGCAATGTGTGCGTGTTCGCCGATGCCGAAGTGGACCGCAGCCCCACCGGCTCCGGCGTCACCACCCGCATGGCCCTGCGCCACGCCCGTGGCCTGGTGGCAGCCGGCGAAGCCTGCCAGTTCGAAAGCCTCACCGGCGCCCGCTTTAGCGCCAGCGTCAACGGTGCGGCCAACCTGCCCGGCCACGACGCGGTCACCGTGCGCGTGTCCGGCCGCGCCCACTACAGCGGCAAAGCCAGCTGGACGCTGGAGGCGGATGACGACATCGGGCGGGGGTTCTTGTTGCGGTGAGGCTGACGACCCTATCGACAGCCACAATAAAAAAACCGGCCTGCTGGCCGGTTTTTTATTGTGGATATGTAGGAGGAAAAGGTCTCCCTACATACAACTCCAATTTCACAAGCACAAAGTGCTACTGATCTGCCACACCTTTTTGAGCGAAGACATCACCGAAAGTAAGCTGACCATTAGACAACTGATATGGGAAGAAAACAGTAACCGAATAATTTTCACGATGGTTAAGTGATACGGCTATGGCGTCAGACTTCATACCAGTTGAGGGCAAGACAACAATCACGTCGTAAATCAAAGCGGATGCTTTGTATTCACCTGAATTTTTCCCTTTCACAAAGCCATCCTTCAAAAGACGAATGACATCGTTAGATGACGGTTGCTCGCGACCGTCATCGCCAGCAACACTCACTATCTCTCCGCTGGTTTTGAGAGCGAAACCATAAGGAAAAAATTCCCCATACTTATGGAGCATTTGCTCCGCAAATGGGATAGCAGCGTTCATTAGATTTTCACACTCAGCCTTCGGCGTGGTCATATCATGCGCTCCCACTGTCAACGAATACAGCAGCAAAAGAAGAAACCGCAAATATTTCATACTGGATAACATCAAAAATAAGAGGTGCCGTTATGTGTCCAACTTTAATGATGGGCTAGGTGGGATTGAGAACAAGACAAACATCCTTTGCAGTAATCCAAACATCACCGAAATCGCCGGACAACCCAAATGCATTGCCGACCCACGAAAGTGTGTCGATGTGCCCATAGTCATACTCCCCGGCAGCATCAATAAAAGGGCGAACCTTAGATTGATCCGGCAAGCCAGCCAGCATCTGAACCTCTCGGAAAACCAGTGTACCGGGATGGAAGCAAGCCCATTCATTTGGTTTGGGCTCGTGATACATGGCGTGACCTTGGCAAAGCAAGACCTCCAATTGAAACACCACAGAGTCGCGCGAGATATTCCATCCGAGCACAAATGACTCGGTGAGATCAACTTCGAAGAACTCTGGCATTTCGGACCAGTTCATGTGAAGCCTAACATTTGACGTCATGGGCCAGCTTTCGCCGGCCCCGGGTGCTTGAACTGTATAAGGGACAAGAGTCATTCGGCCTTGACGCAGCAGCTTCCGTACCAAAACTCCATATTCCGAATGGATTTATCGCTTTAATTCTGCCTCATGGCAAGCAGCATTCTGTATGGATGGGGAGCAAGAGTTGATGGCACGCTTGCATCACTTGACTGGAGAACGGCAGTAGTGCTGCATAAGCCAGCTTGTACGCACGCCAGGCTAACCCCACCCGCCTGACCATATTTCCCCAGATGCGCTGCGCTTATCCGGCTACCCCTTGGCGAAGCGATGCCCGCACGTCGCTGGCAGATCGCCCTGCGGGCATCCGCCCTCCCTCCAATACCCACAACAAAAAACCGGCCCGCAGGCCGGTTTTGTCATCTCAGGAAACCACCTCAACCGCGCGCCACTGCCGCCGCGGTGATGGTGGACAGTGTGGCGCGGGTGCTGATGATGTCCGGCGGCAGGCGGATTTCCAGCAGCGTACCGTTGGGGCGTGCCAGTGCCCGTTCCAGCGCGGCGTCGAACTCGTCGTTGCTGGCGATGCGCTCAGCGGCGTAGCCGTAGGCGCCAGCCAGCTGGCAGAAGTCCGGGTTGCCAAGCTGGGTGCCGCTGACGCGGTTGGGGTACTCGCGCTCCTGGTGCATGCGGATGGTGCCGTACACGCCGTTGTTGAGCAGCAGGATGATGGATTTGCCGCCGTGTTGCAGCGCGGTGGCCAGTTCCTGGCCGTTCATCAGGAAGTCGCCGTCGCCGGCGATGGTGAAGGCGGTGCGGCCGGTGGCAAGGTTGGCCGCAATGCCGGCCGGCACGCCGTAGCCCATGGCGCCGTTGGTGGGCGCCAGCTGGGTTTTGTGGCCTTTGGCCACGCCGTGGTACTGGAAGTAGCGGTGAATCCAGCTGGCGAAGTTGCCGGCGCCGTTGGTGATTACCGCGTCGGCCGGCAGCTGGCGCTGCAGGCTGGTAATCACGCGCGGCAGGTCAATGTCGCCGCTGATGCCTTCGTTCAGCCCGGCCAGGCGCTGCGGCACCAGGTTGGCGCGGTAGTCGGCGTTCAGCTGCTGGCTCCAGGCCTGCCAGCGCGGCGCGGCAGCCGGGGCCGGCAAGGCGGCCAGGGCCAGCGCGGCGGCGTTGACGCCGGACTGGATCGCCACGTCGGCCTGGTAGACGCGGTCCAGCTCGTCGCCCTGCGGCAGGATGTGCACCAGTTGCTGCTGGCTGCGTGGCGCCTGCAGCAGGGTGTAGCCGCCGGTGGTCATCTCGCCGAGGCGAGCGCCGATGGCGATGATCAGGTCGCTGTTGCGGACGCTGGCGGCCAGCGCCGGGTTGATGCCGATGCCGACGTCGCCGGCATACAGCGGGTGATGGTTGTCGAAGGTGTCCTGGAAGCGGAAGGCGTTGCCCACCGGCAGCTGCCAGCGCTCGGCAAAGGCCTGCAGCGCGGCGGCACCCTCGGCATCCCAGCCGCTGCCGCCGGCAATCAGCAGCGGGCGTTCGGCCTGCTCCAGCAGGCGCTGCAGCGCGGCGATGCCGGCCGGGTCCGGGTACGGCGTTACGGCGTCCACCCGTGGCAGCGGCTGCAGGCTGTCGGCCACCGGCTGCACCAGCATGTCTTCCGGCAACACCAGCACCACCGGGCCGGGGCGGCCGTTCATGGCGGTGGCGAAGGCGCGGCTGATGTATTCCGGGATGCGGTTGGCGTCGTCGATGCGCTCCACGCGCTTGGCCATGCCCTTGGTGGACGGGCCGAAGTACACGCTGTAGTCCATTTCCTGGAATGCTTCGCGGTCGCGACAATCGCTGCCCACGTCGCCCACCAGCAGCACCATGGGGGTGGAATCCTGGAACGCGGTGTGCACGCCGATGCTGGCGTTGGTGGCGCCGGGGCCACGTGTCACCAGGCACACGCCGGGGCGGCGCGTCAGCTTGCCGTGCGCCTCAGCCATGAAGGCGGCGCCGCCTTCGTTGCGGCAGGCCACGAAGCGGATCTGCTCGCGGCTGCGATAGAAGCCGTCCAGTACCGCCAGGTAGCTTTCGCCCGGCACGCCAAAGGCGATGTCCACACCCTGTGCCACCAGGCACTCCACCAGCAGATGCCCTGCCAACTTGCTGTTCATGCATTACCCCCTTGTCGGTGGTGAGTTGTCCTCGCGCGGCCAACGTTGGTGGCCACACGTCTGGCGGGCCGCTTTGGCCCACCGCAAAACAGTCACGGCCGGGAGCCTAGCTCCCAGCAAAATGCAGTACAACGGCGCTGGCAGGGCCTGCGGTCAGGCAGCCGGCGTCAAAGCCCTCAACAGCGCACTGGCCGGATGCGGCAGCGCCACGTCGTCCATCAGCGCCACCTGGCAGCGGCAGGAGTAGCCGGTGGCCAAGAGCGGGCTGTCGTCGCGCTGGCCGGCCACGATGCCCTGCCAGCTCTGGCGATAGATGGTTTCCGACAGCGCGCGCTTGTCGGCCTCGTGGCCGAAGGTGCCGGCCATGCCGCAGCAGCCGCTGGCGCGGGTGGCGAGCTTGAGACCACAGGCAGCAAACACTTTCTGCCAGTCGCCCGCCGCCGCCGGGGCATTGGTTTTCTCGGTGCAGTGCGGCAGCAGGGTGAAGCTTGCGCTCATGCTGGCACGCGCGTCTGCCGGCAGCTCGGCCAGTCGGCTGGCCAGCCATTCCTGCAGCAGTTGCACCTTGGGCAGTTCGCCCATTGCCGGCAGCTTGGCGTATTCGCTGCGGTAGGTCAGCGTCATCGACGGGTCGATGCCCACCAGCGGCAGGCCACTGGCCGCCAGCTGTTGCAGGCTGGCCACGTTGGCCGCAGCCACTTTCTCGAAGCGGGCGAGAAAGCCATGCACGTGCAGCGGTTTGCCGTTGGCGCGGAATGGCGCCAGCAGCGGCACGAAGCCCAGCCGCTGCAGCAGCGCGAACACGTCCAGCAGCAGCGGGGTTTCGAAGTAGCTGGTAAATGCGTCCTGCACCACGATCACCGCGCGGGCGCGCTCCGTCGCCGGCAGGCTAGCCAGTACCTGCGGGCTGGCCACGGCCACGCCGCGGCGGGCCAGCTCGGCTTGCAGATTGATGCCGGACAGCAATGGGCTTTCCACCAGGTTGAGCCGGCGCATCAGCATGCGGCCAACCTTGCTGCCGATCACGCCGTTGTACAGCCACGGCAGGCGCGCTGCCAGCGGCAGGGTATGTTCCAGCCCGCCGATCAGGTAGTCCTTGAGCGGGCGCAAGTAACGGCCGTAATACAGCTCCAGGAACTTGGCGCGGAAGCTCGGCACGTCCACCTTCACCGGGCACTGGCCAACGCAGGACTTGCACGCCAGGCAGCCGTCCATCGCCTCCTTCACCTCGTGCGAGAAGTCGGCAGCGCCGCGGCGCTTGCCGAGGGTGTTGGCGATGCGCGCCGGCAGGCCGGCGACAAAACCGCGCGCGCGCAGCGCGCGGCTGGCGCTTACCGGGTCGCTGCCCTGCGCGGCGAGCTGGCGCAGCCACTCGCGCAGCAGCGAGGCGCGGCCTTTCGGCGAATGGCGGCGCTCGCGGGTGCCCTTCCACGACGGGCACATGGCGTCGTCGGGGTCGAAGTTGTAGCAGGCGCCGTTGCCGTTGCAGTGCAGTGCCTCGTCGTAGTGCGCTCGCACGGCGATGGGGATGGTGCGGTCCAGCTGGCCGCGGGTGGTGACGCCGTCCACCTTCCACAGCCCGTCCGCCGCCGGCGCGGCGATCTTGCCGGGGTTGAGCTGGTTGTACGGGTCGAACGCCGCCTTGATCTGCTGCAGCCGCGGGTACAGCGGGCCGAAGAAGGCCGGCGCGTACTCCGAGCGCACGCCCTTGCCGTGCTCGCCCCACAGCAGGCCGTGGTACTTCCGGGTGAGCGCCACCACGCCATCGGTGATGCTGCGCACCAGGCCTTCCTGCGCCGGGTCTTTCATGTCGATGGCCGGGCGCACGTGCAGCACGCCGGCATCCACGTGGCCGAACATGCCGTAGCTCACACCGTGGCTGTCCAAGAGCGCGCGGAATTCGGCGATGTAGTCGGCCAGGTGTTCCGGCGGCACCGCGGTGTCTTCCACGAAGGGAATCGGCCGCCGGCTGTCGTTCACGTTGCCGAGCAGGCCCACCGATTTCTTGCGCATGCCCCAGATGCGGCCAACTGCGGCGCCACGCGCCACGGTGTGGCCCTGGCGGCCATGGTTGCTGCCTTCGCTGTCCAGCTGCGCGCCGATGGCGGCCAGCGTGGCTTCCAGCGCCGCATCGCTGTCGGCGAGGAATTCCACCAGGTTGATGCCCTGTGCCGGGGTGGCGTCGTCGGGGAAGAACTCGCGCACGCCGTGCCACACGATGTCCTGCCGCGCCAGGTTCAGCACTCTGGAATCCACCGTTTCGATGGAGGCGGCGCCCAGGCGCATCAGCGCCGGCGCATCGCGCAGCGCGGCATCGAAGCTGGCGTAGCGCACGTTCACCAGCGCGCTGGCGCGCGGGATCGGCAACACATTCAGCCGGGCCTCGACGATGAAGCCCAGCGTGCCTTCCGAGCCGCACAGGATGTTGTTGAGGTTGAAGCGGCCGGCCTCGTCGCGGATGTGCGCCAGGTCGTAGCCGGTGAGGCAGCGGTTGAGCTTGGGAAACTTCTCGGCGATCAGCGCTGCGTCTTCGCGCTGGATGTCGTCCAGCAGGCGGTGCACCGCGCCAACGCGGTCGTCGCGGCCGCTGATGGCAGCGAATTCGGCCTCGTCCAGCGGCGCGGAGTGCCACAGCGTGCCGTCCAGCAGCACGGTGTCCAGCTCCAGCACGTGGTCGCGGGTCTTGCCGTACAGGCAGGAGCCCTGGCCGCTGGCGTCGGTGTTGATCATGCCGCCGATGGTGGCCCGGTTGGAGGTGGACAGCTCCGGGGCGAAGAACAGCCCGTGCGCCTTCAGCGCGGCATTGAGCTGGTCTTTCACCACGCCGCCCTGCACCCGCACCCAGCGCTCTGTGGCGTTGATTTCCAGGATGCGGTTCATGTGGCGCGAGATGTCCACGATCACACCGTGGCCCAGTGACTGGCCATTGGTGCCGGTGCCGCCGCCACGGGCGTTGAAGCTCAGGCCCTGGAAGCGCGGCTCGCCCGCCAGGCGGGCGATGCGGATCACGTCGTCGTTATCGCGCGGGAAGACCACCAACTGCGGCAGCACCTGGTAGATGGAGTTGTCGGTGGACAGCACGGTCCGGTCGGCATAAGCGTGGCTGATCTCGCCGGCAAAGCCGCGCACGGCCAGTTCGGCCGCGAAGTCGAGGTACAGCGCATCGCCTGGTGGGTGGGAATGCAGACGGGGAATCATGTGTGTTCAGGCTCGAAGTTGGCCGCAAGCGCGGGTGAAAAAATGGCTCGCACCGGGGTGCGAGCCTAAGCAGGCGACCATGCTCAATGAGCAAAAAGGCGCCCCCCACGATCTGTAGAGCCACAAGCAGGCGTGGTGCAGCAGGGTGCGAGGCCAGGGCATCGGCGACCCGCTGCGCGACGCTTAGCAGGCGGCAGCGGTCATCTTGAAAATGCCCTGCGCATTGGAGCTGTCGAAACGCAGATCCAGCTTGTTGTTGCCCGCTTCGTCAGTGTAACGGTCACGGGTGATGAATTCGTAGAACGAGCCCGGCACGATGCGGCTTACGCGCTGGCCGTCGGCGTCGATGAATTCGCGCTCCACCTGCGCCGCCTTGAACGCGGTCTGGCGTACGCGGCCGCTGGCGGATACTTCCACCTTGTCCTTGATCGGCTGGCCCTTGGCGCGCAGCTCGTCGGCGGTGGCGAACACGTCGGCTACGTGGTCGGTGGCGTGGTTGAAAGCGTTGCCCTCGGTGGAGATCCACGCCATTTCGGCGGATTCCTGCAGCAGGGTGTGGTAGTCGGCCAGTGCCGGGGTGGCGTGCTGCACATCGAAGCAGCCAACCAGCTTGGGCAGCAGGCGGGCGGCGTCGGCGAACGGCAGTTCACGGTTGTCGGCCAGGGTGGCCAGCAGCGCCTTGTCCTCGGCGGACAGCGGGTCGCGCGAGGTGGATACCACGCTGTTCACCGCTGCCTGGAAGGCCGGCGAGAACTGGTCCACGTGCAGCTCGGACACGAAGAACTGCGCCACCTGTTCCGGTGCATCCTGGTGGCAGTAGGCGCGGCCGGTCATCTTCAGGCGGGCCAGCGGGTACACGTCGGCCACGGCAAAGCCCAGCGGCTCCAGGAAGCGCTTGAACGCCAGCTCGCCCTGCGGCAGCGCGCCGGTGTTGGCCGCCGCCACGGTGCGCAGCGCGCCGTGGTCGAATACCACCTGGCCGCCGGCGGCCAGTTTTTCCGCCACGTAGCGTTTGCCTTCCGGCACCGCTTCCAGGTTCTTCGCGAACAGCAGCATGTTCATCGCCTGCGCCAGGGTCAGGCGCGATACCGCGTCGCCAGCCTGGGCGGCCAGCAGTACGTCGTCCACCTTGATCATGGTGAACAGGTCGGCGGCGGTGTGTTCACCGGCTACCGCTACCAGCAGCTTGTTCAGTTGGCTGCCGGCGATGCTGGCGTGAGCTTGTGTCATTTGCGAATACCTTTTCCGTGGTGTGAGTTTTGCGCGTCGCGGTTTTTTCGTGCTGGCGACGGCTTTGTATGAGGCAAAGTTTCCGGCCTTTCCGCCCCTGGCTCAAGCGATGTATTCTGCTGACTTCATTCCGGAAACTCATGAACTACCATGCGCCGCACCCTGCCCTCGCTGATGGCCCTGCAGTGCTTTGAAGCTGCCGTGCGCCACCTGAGCTTTACCCGTGCCGCCGAGGAACTGAACCTGACGCAAAGCGCGGTCAGCCGGCAGATTCGCGGCCTGGAAGACTTCATCGGCCGCCCGCTGTTCGAGCGTGTGAAGCAGCGGCTGGTGCTTACCGTGGCCGGCGAAGCCTACGCCGCCGCCATACAGGACGTGCTGGACCGCGCCGAGGCCGCCACGCTGCAGCTGATGGCCTACCGCGGCGAAGGCGGCGTGCTCACCGTGGCCATGCTGCCCACTTTCGGCTCGCGCTGGCTGGTGCCGCGGCTGGTGGATTTCAGCGCGCGCTACCCGGACATCCAGCTCAACCTGGTCACCCAGGTGCGGCCGTTCGACTTCGACAAGGTGGAAGCCGACGTGGCGATCCACTTCGGCCCGGCGCTGTGGCCCGGCGCCATCTGCCACCGGCTGATGGGCGAGGATATCGTGGCGGTGTGCGCCCCCGGCCTGCTGAAAAAACCGCTGGCCGACGTGCGCGAGCTGCTGGACTACACCCTGCTGCAGCACACCACCCGACCACAGGCGTGGAACGACTGGCTGTCCGCCGCCGGCCTGCAGGACATGGACGCGCAGCAGGCCAGCCTGCTGAGCGGCCCGCGCTTCGAACATTTCTTCATGGTGATCCAGGCCGCGGTAGCCGGCCTCGGCATCGCGGTGCTGCCGCAGTTCCTGGTGGCGGAGGAGCTGGCCAGCGGCCGGCTGCTGCTGGCGCTGGACAAGCCGGTGCGCAGCCAGCACGCCTACTACCTGGTGCACCCGGCCACCCGCACCGATGTCTACAAGGTGCGCGTGTTCCGCGACTGGCTGCTGGCGCAGGCGGCGCAGGAAGAGGCGTGAAACGTAGGGCGGGCAAAGGCCATGAGCCGTGCCCACCGGCAAGGCGACGCTGGTGGGCACGCTACGCTTTGCCCACCCTACGACTGCAGCGGCGCTTTCGTCACCCGGTGGCAACGCCAAAAGGTTGGCCGCAACACCGCCCGGTCATGCGGCCAACCTTATTACGGCAAGTGACCCTCAGTGCATGAAGGTAAGGAAGCTCCACGCCACCATGATGTTGGACATCAGCGCCACGCCCACCGAGAAGCTGATGCCGGATAACACTGCCCAGGTGTGGAACAGCTGCTCCCAGTCCGGCACCGCCGCCGCCAGCTCCTTGGCCAGATGGTGGCTGGCCAGCAGCAAGGCGCACAGGATCGCCCACTTCAGCAGATAGCCCGGCAGGTATTTGCGCTGCTCGCGGTTGTAGCGATAGTTCTGCTCGCGCAGCAGTTGATCGCCGCGGGAGACATCGCGAAACAGCCAGTACGGGATGAAGTAGAGGTACAACAGGTGCAGCAAGCCGGGTTCTGGTGTCGTGGCCATGATGGTGTCTCCTGCGGGTAGCAACACGGCTTGCGCCGCCTTGCCGCGCCAAGCTGTCTGTTGTTGCGGTCACCTTGCTCACACTATAGCCGCCGCCATCCCGCCCCGGCGCCCGCATGCGGCGCGGGCAAGGCCACTGGCTAGCGGCTGCCCGGCCGATAGAACACCGACGCCAGCAGCAGCACCGCCAGTGCCGGTGTCAGCACGCTGCTGATCCGGTACAGGCCGAGCGCGAGTTTCGCGTCGCCCTGCCCCTGCGCAACTTCCGCCTGCAGGAAAGCCACAATCTGCCGCCGGCTGGAAAACGACGTCATCTGCCGCCACGGCCGGCCCAGCCGCCGCAGCACCTGCAGGAAGCAGATCAGGTAACACAGGTTCAAGGCAAATACGGCGAAAAACGCCAGTGGGATCAAGTCCTGCATGCGGTCATTCCTTTCTGCTCATGTTTGCCGGCAGAGGCTGCCAGGCAACGCTGCGGGGCCCGCCACTCAGCGCAGTTGCAGCACCATCTCGTGCCAGCTGTGGCCGCCATAGGCGGATGCCGACGGCTGCTGATAAGCAAAGCCGAAGCGCTCATACAGCGCGATATGCTGCTCGCGGCACACCAGCAGCATGCTGTGCTTGCCCAGCCGGCGCATGCGCAGGATGAAGTTGTGCAGCAGGATCGCCGCCAGCCCCTGCCCCTGGAAATCCGGGTGCACCACCACCGACATGATCACCACGTGGCGGCCGTCCGGATGGTGCCCCACCAGCTCCTTGAACGCGCTATCCGACAGCGCCACCTGGTCGGCGCAGCCGGAATTGATGAAGCCGGCGATGCGGCCATCGATCTCCAGCAACATGAAACCGGCCGGGTACTGGCGGATGCGCAGCGCGATCTTCTCCAGCGTGGCCGCCTCATCGCCTTCATAGGCGCTGGTTTCGATGGCGTAGCAGGCATCGGCATCGGCGGGCGTCGGGGTGCGCAGGGTGTAATGCGGTAGCAGCATGGTGGTTATCGATCGGCAGGCAAAGACGGCAGCATAGCGGTTGGCGGGCATTAGAGGTAGGGCGCGCCGGTGTGCCGGGCGGCCCGCAAGGTTGGCCGCATGGTGCTGGCATGCCGCGGCCGCCGCGCTTCCGTCCTGCAGGCGTAGCTTATGGCCCGACACATCGGAGCCTAACGTTTACCGCGCTATCTGGTTTGGTATCCGCTACGCGGATGCTATTTGCAGTCGCCGGTTTCGCCCGGCGCACGAGGAAGGGGCCGACCGCCGGCCCCTTTCCAATCCCCGCCTCCCCGATGGCTGCTCGAAACCCCGTGCAAAACGGCATGCCCCAGGCGCCGCCGAACTCGCCGCGCGCTAACGTCGCGCGGCTCAAACATGCGGCGGCTTAACACCTGGGGCGCACCCTTTTGCCCGGCTCGCGCCAACGGGTTTGGGGCAAGTCACGACCGCTCTATATCAAAGCCGCGCGTGCAATTTCTTAAGTGGACGCCATTACAGTGTCACCAAGCTTCCACCCCACCACGAAAAAAGGCCCGCACGCGGCGGGCCCAAGCAGGAGCAACGAAAACAATCAGAAGGTCATGCCCGGCGACAGCTGGGCCGGCAGCGCCAGGCTGCCTGCCTCCACCGATGCCATCGGGTAGGCGCAGTAGTCGGCGGCGTAGTAGGCGCCCGGGCGATGGTTGCCGGACAGGCCGGTGCCACCGAACGGTGCGGCCGAGGAGGCGCCGTTGGTCGGCTTGTTCCAGTTCACCACGCCGGCGCGGATGTCCTGGTTGAAGCGCTGCCACAGCGCCTCGTCGTCGGCCAGCAGCGCGGCGGACAGGCCGTACTGGGTGTTGTTGGCGATCTGCAGCGCTTCGTCGAAGTCGTGGTAGCGGATGATCTGGCTCAGCGGGCCGAAGTATTCCTCGTCCGGCAGCTGGCCGGCGATGGCGGTCACGTCCAGGATGGCCGGGGTGACGAAGGCCTTGCCGTCTTCCAGCTGACGCATGGCCAGGATGGACTTGGCGCCCATGGCCAGCAGCTTGTCCTGTGCGGCCAGCATGCCCTGCGCCGCCTTCAGCGACACCATGGCGCCCATGAACGGCTGCTGCTCGGCATCGTAGTCACCGATGGTGAGCTTGGCAGCCACTTCGGCAAAGCGGGCGATGAAGCGGTCGCCGAACTCGCCGTGCGGCACCAGCAGGCGGCGCGCGCAGGTGCAGCGCTGGCCTGCCGACAGGAAGGACGACTGGATGGCGTGGTGCACGGCGCCGTCCAGGTTATCCACCTCGGCCACCAGCATCGGGTTGTTGCCACCCATTTCCAGCGCCAGCATGAAGCCCGGGCGGCCGGCGAACTGCTTGTGCAGCGCCACGCCGGTGGCGGAGCTGCCGGTGAACAGCAGGCCGTCGAGCTGCGGGTGCTGCGCCAGGGCGATGCCGGTATCGCGCTCGCCCTGCAGCAGGTTGATCACGCCAGCCGGTGCGCCGGCCTTTTCCCACAGTTTGATGGTGAGTTCGGCTACCAGCGGGGTGAGTTCCGACGGCTTGAACAGGATGGTGTTGCCGGCGATCAGCGCCGGTACGATGTGGCCGTTCGGCAGGTGGCCGGGGAAGTTGTACGGGCCGTACACCGCCAGCACGCCGTGCGGACGGTGGCGCAGCACGGTGGTGTCGCCGGCCAGCTCGCCGCGCTTTTCGCCGGTGCGTTCCTGGTAGGAGCGGATGGAGATGTCGATCTTGCCCACCATGGCGGCCACTTCCTGGCGCGATTCCCACAGCGGCTTGCCGGTTTCCACGCCGATGGCGCGGGCCATGTCTTCCTTGTGCTCGCCCAGCACTTCGGCGAAGCGGCGCACCAGCGCGATGCGCTCGTCCAGCGAGCGGCGGCGCCAGTCGTCAAAGGCGCGGCGCGCGGCGGCGAAGGCCGCGTCGATGTCGGTGGCAGAGGCCGAGTGGCCTTCCCATACCGGCTGACCGTTGGCCGGGTTGAGCGATACGAAGGAGGCGCCGCGACCGGTGGTCCAGGCGCCGTCGATGAACAGTTGGCTCATTGCTGTATTCCTATTCAGTTGGCCGGCAGCACATGGGCTGCCGGCAGGTGTCTTTGGCTTATTTGCCCGGGTTCTGCAGCATCACGCGTACGCGGTCGCCGGCTTTCACCTGCAGCGCGCGCGCCTGTTCGGCGGTGAGATGCACCACGCCGTCCACCACCTTGGCCGCAGCCAGAATCACACGGAAGTCGGCCAGCTCGCCGTTGGCCACCAGCTGGCGCGGGGCGTCGGCGGCGGCTTCGGCCACGATTTCCACCTGGCACAGGCCGCTGTCGCGCATCACGCGCAGGTCGTCGATGCGCGCTTCCAGCACCGGGCCGCCTTCGAAGATGTCCACATGCTGCTCCAGGCGCAGGCCTTCCACTTCCAGCAGGCGGCGTGCCGGCTCGGTTTCCTTGTGCACCTTGCCGATGCAGTCGCGGGCGTCCTGCGGCAGGAAGTCGATGTACACCGGGTAGCGCGGCATCAGCTCGGCGAGGAAGGATTTCTTGCCCAGTGCCACCAGGCGGTCGGCCTCGTGGAAATCGATGCGGTAGAAGTGCGCACCCAGCGCCTTCCAGAACGGCGATTCGCCGTTGTCGTCGAAGTAGCCGCGCATTTCGGCGCAGATGCGCTCGGCAAAACGCTCGCGGAACTGGCCGATGAACATGAAGCGCGCCTTGGACAGCAGCGAGCCATTGCCGTTAACGCGGAAATCCGGGTCGAGGAACAGCGTGCACAGCTCGGAGTAGCCGGTCAGGCCGTGCGACATGTGCAGCTTGTCCATGCGCGTCCACAGCCCCAGCTCGCGGCTGGCGTGCACGAAGGTATCCATGCGGTAGGTCCAGAACGCCTGGTCCAGGCCCACCGCCACTTCGATGCCGCACACCCCCACCACCTTGCCGCTGGCAGTGTCTTCCAGCACGAACAGATAGCCCTGCTCCGGCAGTTCGGCGGCACCGGCGATGGTGCGCTGCACGCGCTGCAGGCGCGCGCCTTGCGCCACCGGGTCGGGTTTCAGGGTGGTGAGGCCGGGGCCAGCCTTGTGGCCCAGTTGTACCAGCGCATCTACGTCATCCGGCCGGCTCATACGCAATACGAACATCAGCGGGCCCCTTCGCTATTCAGCGGGACGCAACGCACGGCGTCGCCATCCACGATTTCCAGTGCATCCGCCACTTCCGGCGGCAGTATCACTTCGTCGCCCATCAGCGGCGGCAGGTCCACCAGCAGGCAGCGGAAGTCGGCGGTCAGCGTGTTGCTGACCAGGTGCGGCACGGTGTCGCCGCTCACTTCGCCACGGCGGGCGGTGTGCAGGCGGCTGTAGCGCACCGAGCGGCATACATCCAGCTGGGCGGTCAGCACCGGGCCGGCGTCGAACAGGTCGACGAAATGATCCGGCTCCAGGCCTTCGGCCAGGTGGCAGCGGTAGTTGATGCGCGCGCCGCTGTGCGGCTCGCCCATCACCCGCTGCGCTTCTTCGGCGATCAGCGGCACGTACAACGGGTCCACCTGCATCATTTCGGCAATGAAGGTGCGGCTGCGGCCACCGGAGGCCAGCTCCATCTCGGCAAAGTCGCGACGGAAGAACTTGAAGCCGACTGCGTCCCAGAACGGCGAGCGGCCGTTGTCGTCGGTGACGCCCGGCAACACCGAGAAGATTTCGTTGTTGAAGCGTTCGCGGTGCTGGGCAATGAACATCATGCGTGCGCGCGACAGCAGCTGCGGCAGCGCCATGCCGCGGCCCAGCGCGGCTTCGTCGTAGTAGAAGCCGGTGAGGCGGGTGCGGCCGGTCAGCTCGTGTGAGGTCACCAGCGCATGCACGCGGTGGTTCACCTTCAGTTCGCGCGAGGCATGCACCAGCACTTCGTTGCGGAAGGCGTAGAACGGCTCGGAGTAGCCGGCCACCGCCATGATGCCGGCGGTACCGTGCAGCTGGCCGCTGACGGTGTCTTCCAGCACGAACAGATAGCTTTCCTCGCCGGGGCAATCGACATCGGCGCGCAGCGAATGCACGGAATCGTTCACGCGCTGCTGCAGGCGCTCGCGGTCGGGCGGCAGGGAGTGCAGTACCGGGCCGTCGGAGCGCGCCATGCGCTCGATCTGCGGCAGGTCGGACAGCTTGCTGGGGCGGACAAGAAGCATGGATCTTCCTCGGGTAACAAAAAACGGCGGCGATACAGGATCGCCGCCGCGAGGCGCATTAGGCCGGTTGTGCCTGTTTGGCGTTGGCTGCCACCAGTTCGGCCACGGCAGCTTCCAGACGGGCCAGGCCTTCCTGCAGATCGGCTTCGGCGATGATCAGCGACGGCACGATGCGCAGCACGTTGGTGCCGGCTACCAGTACCAGCAGGCCGTGCTTGGCAGCGGCGTTGACGATGTCCTTGGCCTTGTTCACGAACTCACCCTGCAGCTCGGCGCCCATCAGCAGGCCCATGCCGCGCACGTCCTTGAAGATGCCGTACTTGGCGTTGATGCGCGCCAGGCCGGCCTTGATCAGCTCATGACGCTGCTGCACGCCAGCCAGCACGGCCGGGGTGTCGATCAGTTCCAGCACCTTGTCGGCCACCACGCAGGCCATCGGGTTGCCACCGTAGGTGGAACCGTGGGTGCCTACCACGAAGGAGGCGGCTACCTTGTTGCTGGTCAGCATGGCGGCTACCGGGAAGCCGTTGCCCAGCGCCTTGGCGCTGGTCAGGATGTCCGGGGTCACGCCGTAGGCCTGGTAGGCGTACAGCGCGCCGGAGCGGCCAACACCGATCTGCACTTCGTCGAAAATCAGCAGCGCGTTGTGCTGGTCGCACAGCTCGCGCAGCTTCTGCAGGTAGGCCTTGGTAGCCGGCAGCACGCCGCCTTCGCCCTGTACCGGCTCCACGATCACCGCGCAGGTGCCGGCGTTGATGGCAGCCTCGGCGGCTGCCAGGTTGTTGAATTCGATGTGGTTCAGGTCACCCGGCAGCGGGGCGAAACCTTCGGTGTACTTCGGCTGGCCGCCCACCGACACGGTGAACAGGGTACGGCCGTGGAACGCCTGCTTGCAGGACACGATGCCGGTCTTGCTGCCGCCGAAATGGTCGAAGGCGTAGCGGCGGGCCAGCTTCAGCGCGGCCTCGTTGGCTTCGGCGCCGGAGTTGCAGAAGAACACCTTCTCGGCGAAAGTGGTTTCGGTCAGGCGACGCGCCAGGCGCAGTGCCGGCTCGTTGGTGAAGGTATTGGACAGGTGCCACAGGCGGTCTACCTGCTCGTGCAGTACGCGGGTAAGTTCCGGGTGCAGATGGCCCAGGCTGGTCACGGCGATACCGCTGGCGAAGTCGATGTATTCCTTGCCCTGCTGATCCCACAGGCGCGAGCCTTCACCCTTTACCGGTACGAACGCGGCCGGGGCGTAGTTGGGAACCATTACTTCATCAAAGGTTTGGCGGGTAACAGGAGCGGACATCTGGGAATCCTTCGTCTGGCGTTGAGATGAAGCCATTCTAGGGACGGGCGTCAATTTTTCCTTCCAGAATCAAGACACGCAGCTTTCTGTTTGGGCCAGTTCCGGGCCAGCGCCGGGGTTGGCCGCATCAGTACGTGTGAAGCATGCGGCCAACCTTTTTGCCCGGCTGGCGCCAACGGGATTCGGGCAAGCCGGTTCGGTGCTGCTACGTGTTCTGTTGAGCGGATTGCTGAATGCGGCTCGTAGGGCGGGCTGGCCGCAGGCCATACCCGCGCAAAGCAGACGGCCCGCGCGGGTATGAGCCGCTGGTTCAACCAGCCCTACCGTTGGCGGCTACGCCCGCAGGATGGGAGCCTGGCAAGGTCGTCATCAAGGTATAAGGTTGGCCGCACGGCGGCGGAACGCCCCGGCGGGGCTTCCGCCCTACCTGGCGCCCTCACTCCCCGTCGGCGAACTCCGCTTCACCCGGGAAGCGCTCTTCGCGCGGCGAGATATTGAAATAGGAACGGTACACGGTGGAGAAATGCGGGCCGGAGGAAAAGCCGCACAGCAGCCCGATCTGCACCACCGACTTGCCGGTGTTGCGCAGCAGCTGGCGCGCGCGTTCCAGCCGCAGCTGCAGGTAGTAGCGCGACGGGGAGTCATCCAGATACTGCTTGAACAGCCGCGCCAGCTGGCGGCGCGACTGGTTGGTGAGGGTGGCGATCTCGTCGGTGGTGAGCGGCTCTTCGATATTGGCTTCCATCAGCATCACCGCCTCGGTGAGCTTGGGATGCTTCTCGCCCACCCGTGCCAGCAGCGGCACGCGCTGGCGTTCGTCGCTGCTGCGCACGCGCTCGGCGCACAGCACCGCGGCGATGGCGTCCACCAGTTCCACGCCGTGCTGGCGGCCGATCAACGCCAGCGCGCCGTCGATCTGCGCCACGCCGCCGGCGCAGGTAAAGCGGCCGCGGTCCAGCTCGTACACGTGCTGCGACGCCACCACCTTGCCGAAGCGGTCGGCAAACGCCGGCTGTTCCGCCCAATGGATGGTGGCGTGATGGCCGTCCAGCAGCCCGGCGCTGGCCAGCCACCAGGCGCCGCAGTGCACGCCGCCGACCAGGCTGGCGCGCGCCGCCAGCGCCGCCAGGGTGTGGCAGCACAGCGCGGCGTCGGCAAACGGCAACACGCCTTCGCTGAGCACGAACAGCTGGTCGATGTGGCCGGCATCGCGCAGGCTGCCGGCCACCGGATAGCTCATGCCGCCGCTCAGCGGCAGCGACTGGCCGTTCCAGGAATAGAACTGCAGCTGGTACAGCGTCTTGCCGGCCAGACGGTTGGCCTGCAGGAACGGCTCGGCGAAGCAGCCGATGCCGAACGGCGAGCACGGCGGCAGCAGCAGCACCGCCAGCTGCTGCACGCTCATGCGGCCAACCTTGCGAGCCAGCCGTGGCTCACTTCAGGCTGCCCTGCAGGAACTGCTGCAGCCGTTCGCTCTTGGGCTGGCGCAGCACCACTTTCGGGTCGCCCTGCTCTTCCACCCGGCCCTGGTGCAGGAACACCACGTGGTTGGACACCTCGCGGGCGAAGCCCATTTCGTGGGTGACCACCAGCATGGTGCGGCCTTCTTCGGCCAGGGTCTGCATCACTTTCAGTACTTCGCCCACCAGCTCCGGGTCCAGCGCCGAGGTCGGTTCGTCGAACAGCATCACCTCCGGCTCCATCGCCAGCGAGCGGGCAATGGCCACCCGCTGCTGCTGGCCGCCGGACATGTGCGACGGGTATTTGCCTTCCACCTCCGGCGGCAGGCCGACCTTGGCCAGGTATTTGCGCGCCCGCGCCACCGCCTCGTCGCGGCTTATGCCCAGCACGTGCATCGGCGCCTCGATGATGTTTTCCAGCACCGTCATGTGTGCCCACAGGTTGAAGTGCTGGAACACCATCGCCAGCTTGGTGCGCATCTGCTGCAGCTGCTTGTGGTCGGTGACCCGCAGCGCGCCCTTCTTGTCGTGGTGGGTGCGGATCAGCTCGTCGTTCAGGGTGATGCTGCCGGCGCACGGCTGCTCCAGGAAGTTGATGCAGCGCAGGAAGGTACTCTTGCCGGAGCCGGACGAGCCGATGATGCTGATCACGTCGCCGGCACGGGCCTTCAGCGATACTCCCTTGAGCACTTCGTGCTCGCCGTATTTCTTGTGCAGGTCGTCTACGACTAGTTTGTACATGGTCACCTCCTGGTGCGGCTGCGGCTGGATGCACGCCGGCAGCCGAATGCCGCCCGACGACAGCGCCCCCGTAGCCAGGGTGGGCCGGACTGCCGCCAGCCGCACGAGCGCGAGGCGATCATTTCAGCATTCGCGCCGCGCCACAATCTCTGCGGCCAACCTTTGCCGCAGCGCAGCACAGCGGTGCAAACAGCCATTATCTATGCAAAATCAACAGCATAGTCTGTAAACGGTCGCCACGGCCGGGCCGCGGCTGTGGCCGCTTCTATACATCGATGTCACCTTTGCGCAAGTGCGCCGCAGCCGCCGGCGCGGCGCTGGGAGTGGCGCCAGTGGCCGCCGTGCGCTGCCCGCACCGCCGCCCCGCATGGCGCCGAGGTCAGGCGCAGCGCCGCGGCGGCTTGCCATCCGGCTGCAACAGACTATCGTCATGCTGATGGCCTCCGGTTTCGTCGCCAGTGCGTGGCGCAGCGCTTGCCCGCTGCCGGCGGCGCTGGCGGGCGCGGCCCTAAGGTAATCCCTTAAGCGTAAGCCCTCGTTTACAGCCCGATGGGTAAAAGGTTTACTGAATCGGCCATTACCGGCCAATTGATGCCTATGGCATAGACATGCGACCTAGGTCGCATCGCCTTAGCACGGCAGGCTGTGGTATCACCACCATGTTGCGTTGCAGCAACGTACAAAATTGACAACAGTTCCCTAAGCAGAACGCGTAGTTCTGAAATTACTTCGTTAAATCATTTGCTTAAAAAACTGTCAGACAGTATTCATAGACCAAACCCAGCACGGCCGCGCCAGTATTTCGATCGAATCGATGTCGCGTTTTTGTAAAAGCGTTGCGCCAAATCAAGAGTCGTGCTTAATTACCAATTCAAACGCTCGTTCGAAATCAAGCCTCGCACGGGCGTTCGCTATCTCCGCAGTTTTTAATTTTTCATTTGAACCATTTGCAGAAAGGAAGACCATGCAAATCGCTATTGCCACCGAACGGCTGGCAGGTGAAAGCCGCGTGGCCGCCACACCGGAAACGGTGAAGAAACTCGTCGCCATGGGTCACTCCGTGGTGGTCGAGGCCGGGGCCGGGCGGCATGCCGCGGTGCCGGATGCGGCCTATGTGGAAGCCGGCGCAACGTTGGCCGCATCGCGCGCCGAGGTGCTGCGCCACGGCGACATCGTGCTTACCGTACGGCCACTGCCCGCCGAAGCCATCGCCGAGCTGAAGGACGGCGCGGTGCTGATCGGCCAGCTCGCGCCGTACCACAACGATACCTTCCCGGCGCTGGCCGCGAAGAAGGTGTCCGCCTTCGCCATGGAGCTGCTGCCGCGCACCACCCGCGCGCAGAGCATGGACGTGCTGTCCAGCCAGAACAACATCGCCGGCTACCGCGCGGTGCTGCTGGCCACCCACTACTACCCGCGCTTCATGCCGATGCTGATGACCGCCGCCGGCACGGTGAAACCGGCGCGGGTGCTGATCATGGGCGTCGGTGTCGCCGGGCTGCAGGCCATCGCCACCGCGAAGCGCCTGGGCGCGGTGGTGGAAGCCACCGACGTGCGCGCCGCCACCAAGGAGCAGGTGGAGTCGCTGGGCGGCAAGTTCATCGAGGTGCCGATGAGCGCGGAAGAGCAGGCCGCCAACAACGGCGTGTACGCCAAGGAAATGTCCGACGACTACAAGCGTCGCCAGGCCGAGCTGGTGGCCAAGCACGCGCGTCAGGCCGACATCATCATCACCACCGCGCTGATTCCGGGCAAGAAGGCGCCGACGCTGCTCAGCGCCGACATCGTGGCGGCGATGAAGCCGGGCAGCGTGATCATCGACCTCGCGGCGGAGGCCGGCGGCAACTGCGCGCTGACCCGTAGCGGCGAGGTGTTCACCACCGACAACGGCGTCACCGTGGTGGGCAGCAGCAACCTGCCGGGCATGGTGGCGGCCGACGCCTCCAGCTTGTATGCCAAGAACCTGTTCACCTTCCTGAGCCTGATGCTGAGCAAGGAAGGCTACACCCTGAATCTGGAAGACGACCTGCTGGCGGCCACCCTGGTGACCCACGCCGGCGAGGTGCGCTTCCCCGCGGCCCAGGTGGCCCCGGCAGCCAAGAAGGAGACCACTCATGGTTGATCCGTTCATCTCCAGCTTCACCATCTTCGTGCTGGCGGTATTCGTCGGCTACCACGTGGTGTGGAACGTGACCCCGGCGCTGCATACCCCGCTGATGGCGGTGACCAATGCCATCTCCGGCATCATCATCGTCGGCGCCATGCTGCAGGTGGTGGACATCGGCGGCAGCCAGCTGACCCTCACCTCGGTGCTGGGCGCCATCGGCATCTTCCTCGCCAGCATCAACATCTTCGGCGGCTTCCTGGTCACCCAGCGCATGCTCGACATGTTCAAGAAGAAGAAAAAATAAGGAGCACCATCGATGGAAAACCTCTCTGCTGTGCTGTATCTGGTCGCGGCGGTGCTGTTCATCCTGGCACTGAAAGGGCTGTCCTCGCCCACCTCGGCAATCCAGGGTAACCGCTACGGCATGCTGGGCATGCTGATCGCGGTGGCCACCACCTTCCTGATCATGGACAAACCGGTGCTGGCGCTGATCGCCGGTGCCATCGCCGCCGGCGGCGCCATCGGCGCCTACAAGGCCAAGACCGTGGAAATGACCGGCATGCCGGAACTGGTGGCGGCGATGCACTCGCTGGTCGGCCTGTCCGCAGTGCTGATCGCGGTGGCGGCCATCTTCCACAGCGGTGTCGAGCACACCGGCGTGCAGAAGATCGAGCTGTTCATCGGCGCCTTCATCGGCGCCATCACCTTCACCGCCTCGGTGGTGGCCTACGGCAAGCTGTCCGGCAAGTTCGGCGCCAAGGCGGTGAACTTCAGCGGCCAGCACCTGCTGAACCTGCTGCTGGCCATCGCCATGGTCGGCTTTGGCGCGGTGTACTTCTTCAGCGACAGCCACGCCGCCTTCCTGGCGATGGTCGCCATCGCACTGGTACTAGGCGTGACGCTGATCATCCCGATCGGCGGCGCCGACATGCCGGTGGTGGTGTCGATGCTCAACAGCTACTCCGGCTGGGCGGCAGCGGGTATCGGCTTCACGCTGAACAACCCGGTGCTGATCATCGGCGGCGCCTGCGTCGGCTCCTCCGGTGCCATCCTGTCCTACATCATGTGCAAGGCGATGAACCGTTCCATCGTCAGCGTGCTGCTGGGCGGCTTCGGCGCCGAAGTGGCCGCCGGCGGTGCCGCCGCCTCCGGGCCGAAGAACTACAAGTCCGGCTCCGCCGACGACGCCGCCTTCCTGATGGGCAATGCCGACTCCGTGATCATCGTCCCCGGCTACGGCCTGGCGGTATCGCGCGCGCAGCATGCGCTGCAGGAGTTCGCCGAGCTGCTGCACGAGAAGGGCGTCAACGTGCGCTACGCCATCCACCCGGTGGCCGGCCGCATGCCGGGGCACATGAACGTGCTGCTGGCCGAGGCGGAAGTACCGTACGAGCAGGTGCAGGAGATGGAGGAGATCAACTCCGACTTCTCCAACACCGACGTGGTGCTGGTGATCGGCGCCAACGACGTGGTGAACCCGGCGGCGCAGAAGGACAAGGCCAGCCCGATCTACGGCATGCCGATCCTGGAAGCGCACAAGGCGCGCACGGTGATCGTGGTGAAACGCTCGATGAACGCCGGCTACGCCGGCCTCGACAACGAGCTGTTCTACCTCGACAAGACCATGATGGTGTTCGGCGACGCCAAGAAGGTGGTCGAGGACCTGGTGAAAGCCGGCGCGCACTAGACCCGCGCGCCACGCAGCAAACGCCACGGCCCCGCAAGGGGCCGTTTTTCTTGCCGCCGCGCCGGGCGTGACCATGTGTGACCGCGTTCACAAAGCTTAATCACGCTGCGATTGACGCTGGCATCGGCGGCTCGCTAGCCTTGCAACATCCGCGCGCGCCGCCGGGCGCCGCCCCTTCCCCCGCCCCTGCCGGGGGACGCCTGCAAGGAATTCCCATGAGTCTGCGTCATACCTCGCTGTTGATCACCACCGCGCTGCTGGCCGCCTGCGCCAGCACCACCCCGCAACCGGACGGCCGCTGGCAAAGCGGCGACAACGACGACAAGCCGCCACTGGAGCTGGAGCTGAAGGCCGGCCGCCTGTCGCTGCACGGCGGCTGCAACCGCCTGTTCGGCACCGCGCGGGTGGAAAACGGCGTGCTGGTGGTAGACCAGCTGGCCAGCACCATGATGGCCTGCGACCCGGTATCGATGGCGCGCGAGCGCGAGCTGTCGCAGCTGCTGCAAAGCCGCCCGCCGGTGCGGCGCGACGGCGACCGCCTGCTGCTGGGCCAGCCGGGGCAGCAACTGGTGCTGCGCCAGCAGGCAGACCTGTCCGCCGCGCCGACGCGGCTGATCTACGTCGCCGCCGAGCGCCAGCCGTGCAGCGGCGTGGCACGGATGATGTGCCTGCAGGTGCGCGACGACAAGAATCAGCCATGGCAGCTGCACTACGGCGAGATCGAAGGCTTCAAACCCGAGCCGGGCATTGCCTACCGCCTGCGCATCAAGGAAGTGAAAGTGGCCAACCCGCCGGCCGATGCGCCGTCAGTACGCTGGGTGCTGGACATGGTGCTGGAACAAGAACTGGTGCGATCGTAAGCGCGGTACACCCCCACAAAACAATGCGGCCAACCTGCAAAGGTTGGCCGCATTGTTTTTTTAAGACAGCGTAGGATCAGCGCCGCGCGATCAGCACGATGCCGGCACCGATCAGCAGCATGCCGAGCAGCTCGTCCGGGCGCGGCCATTCGCCCAGGCTGTAGGCGGCCATGCCTACCGCCAGCACCGGGATCACCAGCGCATTGAAGCTGAGGGTGGACGCCGGCAGGCGGCGCAGCAGCCATAGCCAGGCCAGCCAGCCCACCGCGCTGGAGAACACGCCGGAGTACACCATGCCCAGCACGAAGGCCGGCGACCAGTGGATGCCGGCAAAGTCGGCAAACGGCAGCAGCAGCGGCAGCGGCAGCAAGGCCACCAGCGCCTGCCAGCCGGAGAAGTTCAGGCTGTCCAGCTGCCCGCGCAGGCTGGCGCGCTTGGACAGCACCGAGCCCAGCGCCCAGAACAGGCCGGCCAGCACCGCGCACAGCATCGGCAGCATGCCGCCGTGCAACTGCCACGGCGCCACGATCAGCATCAGCCCGGCAAAACCGGCGGCCATCGCCCGCAGCGCATTGCGCGAGAACGGTTCGGCCAGCAGCCAGCGCGACAGCAGCGCCACCCAGAACGGCATGGTGAACACCAGCACCGAGGTGCGCCCGGCGGCGCCGGCCACCAGCGCCAGCGTTACCGCCAGCCCGTACAGGAAGTTGCTGGACAGCCCCACCTGGCAGACCTCGCGCAGCCGCTGCGGGCGCAGGCCGTGGCCGCGCGCCAGCAGCACGCCGAACAGCGTCAGGCTGCCGATGGCGGTGCGAATGATCAGGTGGGTGATCGGCGTGGCGGCCTGCAGCGTCACCTTCATCACCACGTAGTTGTAGGCCCACATGGTGACCAGCCCGGCAAACAGCGCGTACGGCAGCCAGCGGCTGGCGGCCAGGCTGGAGGAAAGGTTGGCCGCCAGGCGGCGGGCGGGGGTGAAGGTGCTCATGCTGCGGCTCCGGTAGCGGGCGTGGCCCGATGCGATGCTCACAGTGTAGAAAGCACGCCGCTACCGCTTGCTGCGTTATCATGCGCCAAACTGCAGCCAAGCTGCTTTTCGCGGCCAATCAACGCAGGAATCCTGACATGCTGGATGCTTACGACCGCAAACTACTGGCGCTGCTGCAAGACGATGCGCGCCAGACCCACGACCAGCTGGCCGAGGCGGTGAGCCTGTCGCCCACCGCCGTCACCCGCCGCCTGAAGCGGCTGCGCAGCGAGGGCCTGATCCAGCGCGAGGTGGCGCTGGTGGATCCGGCACTGTTCGGCCGCAGCCTGCGGCTGGTGGTGAACGTGATGATGCAGCGCGCGCAGGCGCCGCTGGTGGATGCCTTCAAGGCGGCGATGGAGGCGGCGCCGGAGGTGATGGAGTGCTACAACGTCACCGGCCGCCCGGATTTCGTGCTGATCGTGCTGGTGCGCGACATGGGCGACTACGAACGCTTCGCCCGCGCCCACCTGATGAACAACCCGCACGTGCGAGAGTTCGAATCGCTGGTGGTGATCAACACCTGCAAATACCGCACCGCGGTGCCGCAGGACGAGGGCTGAGCCCGAGGTTGACCGCATAACGCAGCACAAAGGATGCGGCCAACCTTTCAATTGCTGGCACTGAACCTCCGTGCCCCAACCCCGTTGGCGCGAGCCAGGCGAAATGGAGAGGCTCGCAGGGCGGGTTGAACCAGCGGTTCATACCCGCGTGAACCGATAACTATCCGCACAGCGGATACAACGCCAGACGCGGTAAACGTTGGGCTTCGCTACGCTCAACCCAACCTACGTGCTGCGGCCAACATCACACTGGTGGGCACGCTGCGCTTTGCCCACCCTACGAGCCGGCTGAACCGATCCGACTCGCCCCAATCCCGTTGGCGCGAGCCGGGCAAAATGGTGCGCCCCAGGTGTTAAGCCGCCGCTTTGTCTGAGTCCCGAGCCGTTCGCGAGGAACGAGTTCGGCGGCGCCTGGGGCGTACCTTTTTGCACGGGGTTTCGAGCAGCCGCCGGGGAGGCGGGGATTGCAAAGGGGCCGGCGGTCGGCCCCTTCCTCGTCCGCCGGGCGAAACCGGCGCCTAATCATCATCCGCGCAGCGGATTCCACACGACCAAAACACGTTGGCCGCAAACCGTTATGGCTTGCGGCCAACCTTCGCCTTGCGCGGTAAACGTTGGGCTTCGCTACGCTCAGCCCAACCTACGTGCTGCGCCGGGCCCCACCTGCATGCTAGCGTTGCGCAACCCGCCGTGACCCGGTCGGATAAGCGCCGCGCAGCCGGGAAAACAATGCGGCCAACCCGCAAAGGTTGGCCGCATGTTTATCGGGAAAGGCTGACGCTCAGCTCTCGTGCAGCAGCGCGTGCTCGATCTCGGAGAAGGCGCGCGGCACGCGCAGGAAGTTCAGCGAGATCCCCAGCCGCCGCGCGATGGTGGAGGTGGAAAACAGCCCGCACACCTCCAGGTGGCCGCTGCTGCTGTTGCGTTCCACCACCAGCGCATGCTGGCGGCCCTGCTCTTTCAGCGTGGCGACGATGTGGCCGACGCTGGCATGCAGCACGTCGCCCATGTTCAGCGCCTCCAGCTGGTTGCGCGGCGTCATCACGTCCGCCACCAGCAGCTCCTTGCGCTGCTTGCCGCTGCCCTGCATGCAGCGCAGCGGGCGCTCGCCCAGCACATCGCTGGCGGTGAGCAGGCCGGTGAACGCCCCGGCATTGTTGCTGACGAACAGCAGGCGGATGCCGTGGTTGACCATGCGCGCGTGTGCTTCTTCCAGCGCCGCGTCGTCGTGGATGCTGATCGGGTCGATGATGCGCAGGTCGGTCAGCACCTCGATCGCCGGGCTTTTCAGCGACAACGGCCGTTGCGGACGCTGCTCGACGTGGATGAGATCGGTGCTGGCCGGCAGGCTGATACCGGGGAGGGCGTGATAGTCCATGATGCGGGGCTCCTGTACGGCGGGTAGCGCCCGCGCTGCGGGCGGCTCCCGTGTTTTACTTTTTGCCGGCCCGGGCGGCGGGCCGGTACACGGCCGGGCGCTGCGGCGACACCCCTTGCATGCCCGGTCTTTTCATCTAAGCACGCGGCGGCGCGGCTTGCCGCCATTTCGTGTAACCGAATTTACCCGCCTCAACCGTTTGCCCGCTGCGGCTCCTCCTTCCGGCGTATCGCGCACCGGCCCCTGCCGCGCCTAGACTGAGCTTTTTGCTGCGGAGTCCGCCATGCTTCCGATCACCGATTTTGCCAGCCTGCTGGCCGCCGCCCGTGCCCAGCCCGCGCCGCAGCGCCTGCTGTTCGCCTTCTGCAACCGTCGCCTGCACGACGACCACAGCCCGGCCGAAGCGGCGCGCTTTGCCGCCGGCGAGGGCGGCATCCTGCAGCCGGTGCTGTGCGTGGACAAGTCGGTGCTGGAGCTGGCCGAGTTCGCCGCGCTGGCCGCCCAGGCCGACAGCATGGACAGCAGCTGGCAGGTGGTGTTCGTCGCCGCCATCGACGACAGCGGCAGCCAGGATGCCGACGCGCCGCTCAAGCGCATGGTGCAGACCATCCAGACCGGCGGCGACGTGGCCCGCTACCTGGCGTTCAACCGTCACGGCGAGCTGCTGCAGTTCCTGTAGCTCCTGCCCTGCTTGCAAACGCCTGCGGCCCAGCTTGCGCTGCCGCAGGCGTGTTGCCTTGTGCCGCCCTGGCGGCGGGCAAAAAAAATCCGCCCCGAAGGGCGGCGCAAGGATGGAGTATTGACGATGAAACAGCCGGCTGCGCCCGCAGCCGGTGGCGGGATGTCAGCCCGCCATCGCAGCCTCGACCTCGTCGGCAGTACGGGCGATGGGGTCGCCCAGCACGCGGCTGCCGGTGCTGGTGACCAGCACGTCATCCTCGATGCGGATGCCGCCGAAGTCGCGGTATTGGTTGAATCTGGCGTAGTCGATCAGCCCGGCGTGGCGGCCTTCGGCCTGCCAGGCGTCGATCAGCGCCGGGATGAAATAGATGCCCGGCTCCACGGTAATCACCATGCCGGCCTTCAGCGGCTTGCCGAGGCGCAGGTAGCCCAGGCCGAACAGCGCGCTGCGTTCGCTGCCGTCGCCATAGCCCACCAGATCCTCGCCCAGGCCTTCCATATCGTGCACGTCCATGCCGATCTGGTGCCCGAGGCCGTGCGGGAAGGCGATGGCGTAGGCGCCGCTGTTGACGATCTCGTCGGCATCGCCGTGGAAGAAGCCCAGCGCGCTCATGCGCTGCACCATCACCTTTGCGGCCAACTTGTGGATGTCCAGATACGGCACGCCGGGGCGCACCGCGTCGATGGCCGCCTGCTGCATTGCCAGCACGGTGTCGTACAGCTCGCGCTGGCGCGGGCTGAACTTGCCGCCCACCGGAATGGTGCGGGTGATGTCGCTGGCGTAGCCGGCGGCGGAGTTGGCACCGGTGTCGTTCACCACCAGGTCACCGGCCTGCAGCAGCTGGTCGTGATGGTGGTTGTGCAGCACTTCGCCGCGGCGCGAAAAGATGCTGGGGTAGGCCAGCTGCAGGTCATGGCGGCGCACGATGCCTTCCATCTCGCCCACCACCGCATGCTCCACCACCCCCGGCTTCGCCGCGCGCATGGCGGCCAGGTGCATGTCGCGGGTGATGCGCAGCGCGGCTTCCATCTCGGCGATCTCTTCCTCGCCCTTGATTTCGCGCAGGCTCACCACGGCGCGGGTCAGCGCGGCGCTGTAGCCGGCGCGGGCGGTAGCCGGCTCACAGCGCAGCAGGCGCGCCAGCTCCAGCACGCTTTCGCCGCGGTAGGGTTGCAGGTAGTGCACGGCGCGACCGGCGGCCTGCGCGGCCGCCAGCACATCCGCCAGCGCGGCATACGGCTGGCTGCGGCCAACCTTGGCTCGCGCCGCACGCTCGGCCAACGTCGGCAGCTCGCCGGTCCACACGATGTCGGCCACCTCCGGGTCATTGCCGAACAGCGTGGCCTCGCCGCTGGCGGTGTCGATAACGCCGGCCAGCCCCGGCTCGTTGAGGCCGAAGAAGTAGCGGAACGAGCTGTCCTGCACGAAGGGGAAGATGTTGTCGCGGTAGTTCATCGGCGAATCGACGTTGCCGAGCAACAGCAGCAGGCTGTCCGGCAGCAGCGCGGCCAGGCGCTGGCGGCGTTGCAGGTAGATGTCGGGCTGGAACATGGCGACTTCCTCGGGTGGGCGGGAAAGTGCGCATTTTTGTATACAATCGCCCATCTTGTATAGCAAAACCCCCGTCTGGTCCGGGCGGACGAGGCGGGGGTGTGGCGATTGTGTTGCAGCGGGCGCTCAGCGTGTCTCGGCAACCGCCTTGAGCTTGCGGCCAAGTTTGGGCTGCCAGCGCAGGATCAGCCCGGCGGCCACCCCGGCCAGCAGCGCCCACAGCGGCGCGCCGATGCCGGCGATGGTGACGCCGGAGGCCGCCACCACGAAGGTGAGCAGCGCCGCCTCGCGGTGGGTATCGCCGGCCAGCGCGGCGGTGAGCGAGGAACCCAGGGTGCCAAACAGCGCCAGCGCCGCCGCCGCCATCACCAGCGCCTTGGGCAGCACCAGCAGCAGCGCCACCAGCGCGCCGCCCAGCAGCGCCACCAGCAGGTAGCACACGGCGGCCACCATACCGGCCTTCCAGCGCTGGTTGCGCTCCGGGTGCGCCTCCGGCCCGGTGCACATCGCGGCGGTGATCGCTGCCAGCACCACACCGTGGCAGCCGAACGGCGCCAGCAGGGTGGACACGCCGCCCAGCACGCTCACCGGCACCCGCGCCGGGATGTCGAAGCCGTCGTTCTTCAGCACCGCCATGCCGGGCAGGAACTGGCCGGTGAGCGCCACTAGCGCCAGCGGCAGCGCGATATTGCTGATACCGGCCAGGCTGAACGCCGGCGTGGTCCACAGCGGACCGCTGGCCGTGCTTGCCAGCGACGGCGCCGCCACGAAGCCGCCCTGCAGCAGCAACAGGCCGCAGCCCAGCAGCAGCGCGCCCATCAGCGCGTAGCGCGGCCACAAGCGGCGGCCAAGGAAGAAGGCGATCGCCATCGGCAGCACCAGCGCGGTCTGCTCACGCATCGCCGGCACCAGCTCCACCACGAAGCGGAACAGGATGCCGGCCAGCAGCGCGGCGGCCAGCGCCGGCGGAAAGCGCTTCATCAGCGCGTCGAAGGCGCCGGTGACGCCGATCAGCCATACCGCCAGCCCGGCCAGTACAAAGCCGCCCACCGCCTCCGGGTAGCTGACCGTGGGCAGTGCCGCCAGCAGTACGGCGGCGCCCGGGGTGGACCAGGCGGTGATGATGGGCATGCGCCATTTCCACGACAGCCACAGCCCGGCGATGCCGGAGCCGAACGACACCGCCCACATCCACGACGCCAGCTGCGCCGGGCTGAGGCCGGCCTGCTGCGCGGCGTGCACGATGATCAAAAAAGGGCCGGTGTAGCCCACCGCAATGGTGAGTACACCGGCGATCAGGGTAGAGGGAGGCAGCTGCTTGAGCATGGTGGGGGTGCGCCACATAAGAGCCTGTTTAATGGCTCGCGAGCAACGGCGAGACAAGGCGGAAACGCCTGAAGAATCGGAATTTACACAGCGTAAACGCGCATTCTGCAGATGTTTTCAACGCAGTATCGCCGCAGCGCAGCAGACATTAAACGGCTCGAAGGTTGGCCGCAGAGGCGGCGAATGATTCCCAGCATAGGGGTAAGCGGCGTGGTGCGCCTGCCACAGCCGGCTATAACAGGCTGGCGCTGTTATGCCCTGTTATATATAACAGCAGGATGACTAGCTCCCCCCTGCCCCGCTACCAGCAGATCGCCGCAGAGTTGGCCGCACAGCTGGAAAACGGCGACTACCCGCCCGGCAGCCGCCTGCCGGCAGTGCGCCAGCTTGCCGCCCGCTACGGCGTCAACAATCTCACCGCACTGGCCGCCTACCGGCTGCTGGAACAGCAGCACCAGGTGGAGGCGCGGCCGCGTGCCGGCTTCTTCGCCGCCTGGCCGCCCAGCCCGCAGCCGGCGAGCCACACCGCCGCCAGCCTGCCGTTGCCGTCCGCCGCCGCGCTGGTGGATCTGCACAGCCGCATGTCCACCCTGCTGCTGCTGGCCGACGACCGCATCCCGCTGCAGCTGCACATGGCCGAGGCGGCACCGGCGCTGTACCCGTCGGCCGAGCTGGCGCGGCGACTGCAGCAGACGCTGGCGCGGCAGCCGGAGCTGATCGGCGCGCATCTGCCGGGCAACACCCAGCGCCGCCTCACCGCCGCGCTGCAGCAGCTGGCGCAGCAGCGCGGCATGGCGCTGAGCGCCGACGGCATCCTGCCTTGCCACGGCATCACCGAGGGCATCAGCCTGGCGCTGCGCCACCTCACCCGCCCCGGCGATACCGTGGCGGTGGAAACGCCGGTGTACTTCGGCCTGCTGCAGACGCTGCAGGGGCTGGGGCTGAAGGCGCTGGAGATTCCGTGCACGCCGGATCAGGGCCTGTCGCTGCCGGCGCTGGAATTCGCGCTGCGTCATGGCCCGGCGGTGCGCTGCCTGGTGTGCGTGCCCAACTTCCAGAACCCCACCGGCGGGCTGATGCCGGACGAGGGCAAGCGCGCGCTGCTGCAGCTGGCGCGCCGCCACGGCCTCACCCTGATCGAGGACGACGTGTTCGGCGACCTGTACTACGGCAGCGAGCGCCCAACGCCGATCAAGGCCTGGGACCGCGACGGCGAGGTGATCTACTGCTCGTCGTTCACCAAGAGCTACGCGCCGTCGTTCCGCCTGGGCTGGATCGCCGGCGGCCGTCACCACGCGGCGCTGGCGCGGCTGCAGGCCAGCAGCACGCTGGCGGTGTCGCCGCTGCTGCAGGCGGTGCTGGCCGAGGTGCTGGAAAGCGGCGACTACCAGCGCAGCAGCCAGCGCATCCGCCAGCAGTTGGCCGCACAGATGCACGCCACCGCCGACGCGGTGCTGCGCCACTTTCCCAAGGGCACCCGCGTGCGCAAGCCGCAGGGCGGCATGCTGCTGTGGGTGGAGTGCCCGGAAGGCAGCGACAGCACCCGTCTGCTGCAGCAGGCGCTGCACGCGGGCATCAGCTTCGCGCCGGGCCTGGTGTTTTCCGCCGAGCCGCGCTTCGGCCACTGCCTGCGCCTCAGTTGCGGCCAACCATTCACCCCGGCGCTGGATGCGGCGCTGGCCACGCTGGGGCGGCTGCTGAGCCGGCAGCTGTCGCAGGATAAAGATGTACCGGCAGCCAGCTTGCCGCCGCTTTAAGCGGTGATACACTGCCCGATTCCGTCCCACACCAAGCACTCATCATGAAATCCGCCCAGAGCCTGCCACCCGACGCCCTGCTGGCCTTCGATGCCCTGGCCCGCTGCCTGAGTTTTACTGCGGCGGCCAACGATCTGGGCTGCGCCAAGAGCCGGATCAGCCAGCTGGTGAAAGAGCTGGAACAGGAGCTGGGCACCGTGCTGGTGCTGCGCAATACCCGCCGCGTGGTGCTGACCGAAAGCGGCCAGCGCCTGGCCGCGCACGCCGCCAAGCTGCGCCTGCTGCTGGCCGGCATCCGCACCGACATCGAGGAGAGCAAGGACAAGGTGGAAGGCATGCTGCGCATCGGCTGTTCCGCCGGTCTGGCGCAGCAGCTGGTGGGGCCGCTGCTGGGCGAGCTGGTGGCCGAGTTTCCGGAGCTGCAGGTGGAACTGCAGGTGGAAAACCGCGTGCTCGACCCGGTCAGCGAGGGACTGGATTTCACCTTCCGCACCCGCAATGTGCACGACGATCGCCTGGTGGCGCGCCCGGTGGGTTTGGTGTGGGAGAAGCTGTACGCCGCCCCCGCCTATCTGGCGCAGCACGACCAGCTGCAGGCTCCGGAGCAATTGCCCCAGCACCGGCTGATCAGCAATGCCTACTACAACGACAACGGCCGCGAGTGGCGGCTGGAATACCGCGACCAGCCGCTGAACCTCAAGCTGCGTCCGGCCATCATCGTCGATCAGTACGCGGTGGTGTCCAACATCCTGCAGGAAGGCCACGGCGTCGGCCTGCTGCCCAGCTATATGGGCCAGCCGCTGGTGGAGAAAGGCCTGCTGGCCGAGGTACTGCCGGACTGGCGCGCCGCCGGCTGGCCGGTATTCCTGGTGTTTGCCTACCACCAGCCGCTGCCGCGCAAGTACCAGGCGTTCATGAGCTTCATCGTGCCACGGCTGCAGACCGCGCTGGCCAGCGTTTGACGCAGACCAAGGCCGCGGCCGCCGGCCGCTGCTACAGTCAGCGCTTTGCCGAATACGGGAGCGCAGCATGATGGAACACGTGGACATCTTCATCGTCGGCGGCGGCATGGTCGGCAGCGCCATCGCCGCCCGACTGGGTGGCAGCGGGCTGCGCATCGCGGTGCTGGAGCAGAGCCCGCCGGCGCCATTCGACCCCGCCAGCGCGCCGGATCTGCGCGTCTCCGCCCTCAGCCCCGCTTCCATCCGCCTGCTGCAGGACATCGGTGCCTGGCCGCACATCAGCGCCATGCGCACGGCTCCGTACCAGCGCATGCAGGTGTGGGAACAGCGCCGCGAAGACGGTACGCTGTTTGACGCCAGCGAGATCGGTGCGGCCAACCTTGGCCACATCGTGGAAAACCGCATCGTGCAGCTGGGCTGCAGCGCTGCTCTGGCGGCGCATGACAATATCGAACTGATCTGCCCGGGCGAGATCAGCACGTTGCAGCGGCACGACGGCATCAGCCAAATCACGCTGCACAGCGGCCGCCGCTTCACCGCCCGGCTGCTGCTCGGCGCCGACGGCGCCCGCTCGCGGGTGCGCGAGGCCGCTGCCATCGGCCTCAACAGCCACGAATACCCGATGCACGCCTTCGTCGCCACCGTCGGCATCCGCGGCGGTGCGCGCGACATCACCTGGCAGCGCTTCACCCCGCAGGGGCCGCAATCGCTGCTGCCGCTGCCCGGCGACTATGCCTCCCTGGTGTGGTACCGCCCGGCAGCGCTGGTACAGCAGTTGCAGCAATTGGACGATGACGCGCTGATCGCCGCCTTCCGTGCCGAATTCCCAGACGCGCTGCCGGATATCAGCCACATCGTGGCGCGTGGCAGCTTCCCGCTAATCCGCCGCCATGCGCAGGACTACGTGCGTCACGGCATCGCGCTGGCCGGCGATGCCGCCCACACCATTCACCCGCTGGCCGGCCAGGGTGTCAACCTCGGCTTCCAGGACGTCGCGGCGCTGTGCGAGGTGCTGCTGGCGGCGCAACGGCAGGGCGAGGACATCGGCAGCCCGAGCGTGCTGCAGCGTTACCAGCGCCGCCGCCAACTGGCCAACCACGCCATGCAACGGCTAATGGACCTGTTCTGCTACGGCTTCAGCAACGACATCGCCCCACTGCGGCTTGCCCGCAACCTGGGGCTGAAACTGGCCAACCGCAGCGGTCCGCTGAAAAAGGAAGTGATCCGCTACGCGCTGGGGTTGCTCACGCCGGAACAGCTGTTGTCGCCACCTTTACGGCTGTTCGCCGCACGTTGACGACAGTTGACCGCAATAATACCAAAGCCCGCTTGCGCGGGCTTTTTGCTTGTCGGTGCACTGGCCAGGGCCGGCCTGCGGCCAACGTTGGCCGCACGGGCATGGGAGCGGGTGTCGTGCTGGCCAGGCCAGCGGCTTGGGTTCCGGCCCGGTACGGCACTTGCGCATCGGGTGGGCGCACGCCACAAAGCACAAAGCCCAGCTTGAT
>NZ_JBHRXN010000018.1:0-1888 GCF_042648525.1 Vogesella facilis | reverse complement strand
TGCTGACCATGGCCGATGGCACCGCCCTCAGCCCGGATGACTACAGCAGCGGCACCTTCCAGTACAGCACCGATGGCGGCGCTACCTGGACCGCCTACACCGGCGCCATCACCGGCCTGACCCAGGGCGACCACACCCTGCTGATCAGCACTACCACGGTGAATGACAGCTTCGACGAGGTCGACGAGACCTTCGGTCTGTCCGCTACCCTGAGCAGCAATGGCACCAACTACAGCGATGCCGCCACCGCCACCATCGTCGACAACGATGTACCGACCATCCAGTTCGTGAGCGATGCCGAAACTGGCGACATCACCGTGCCGGAAGGCAATGATGCCGTGTTCACCCTGCACATCACCGGCGCCGCCGCAGGCAGCTCGCTGGTGCTGACCATGGCCGATGGCACCGCCCTCAGCCCGGCTGACTACAGCAGCGGTACCTTCCAGTACAGCACCGATGGCGGCGCTACCTGGACCGCCTACACCGGCGCCATCACCGGTCTGACCCAGGGCGACCACACCCTGCTGATCAGCACCACCACGGTGAATGACAGCTTCGACGAAGCCGACGAGACCTTCGGCCTGTCCGCTACCCTGAGCAGCAATGGCACCAACTACAGCGATGCCGCCACCGCCACCATCGTCGACAACGATGTGCCGACCATCCAGTTCGTGAGCGATGCCGAAACCGGCGACATCACCGTGCCGGAAGGCAACGATGCGGTGTTCACCCTGCACATCACCGGCGCCGCCGACGGCAGCTCGCTGGTGCTGACCATGGCCGATGGCACCGCCCTCAGCCCGGATGACTACAGCAGCGGCACCTTCCAGTACAGCACCGATGGCGGCGCCACCTGGACCGCCTACACCGGCGCCATCACCGGCCTGACCCAGGGCGACCACACCCTGCTGATCAGCACCACCACGGTGAATGACAGCTTCGACGAAGCCGACGAGACCTTCGGCCTGTCCGCTACCCTGAGCAGCAATGGCACCAACTACAGCGATGCCGCCACCGCCACCATCGTCGACAACGATGTGCCGACCATCCAGTTCGTGAGCGATGCCGAAACCGGCGACATCTCCGTGCCGGAAGGCAACGACGCGGTATTCACCCTGCACATCACCGGCGCCGCCGACGGCAGCTCGCTGGTGCTGACCATGGCCGATGGTTCTGCCGCCAGCCCGGCCGACTACAGTCGCTTGAACTTCCAGTACAGCACCGATGGCGGCGCCACCTGGACCCCGTACACCGGCACCATCACCGGTCTGACACAGGGCGACCACACCCTGCTGATCAGCACCACTACGGTGAATGACAGCTTCGACGAGGCCGACGAGACCTTCGGTCTATCCGCTACCCTGAGCAGCAATGGCACCAACTACAGCGATGCCGCCACCGCCACCATCGTCGACAACGATGTGCCGACCATCCAGTTCGTGAGCGATGCCGAAACCGGCGACATCTCCGTGCCGGAAGGCAACGACGCGGTATTCACCCTGCACATCACCGGCGCCGCCGACGGCAGCTCGCTGGTGCTGACCATGGCCGATGGTTCTGCCGCCAGCCCGGCCGACTACAGTCGCTTGAACTTCCAGTACAGCACCGATGGCGGCGCCACCTGGACCCCGTACACCGGCACCATCACCGGTCTGACCCAGGGCGACCACACCCTGCTGATCAGCACCACTACGGTGAATGACAGCTTCGACGAGGCCGACGAGACCTTCGGTCTGTCCGCGACCCTGAGCAGCAATGGCAGCGACTACAGCGATGCCGCCACCGCCACCATCGTCGATAACGATTCCCCGAGCATCCAGGTCAATGACGTGACCGTGGCCGAGGGTAGCGATGCGGTATTCAGCGTCGACATCAGCGGCGCCGCCGC
>NZ_JBHRXN010000017.1:0-31306 GCF_042648525.1 Vogesella facilis | reverse complement strand
AAACGCTGCCTGCTCATGACACCTCCTTGTAGGGCCTAGTGTGAGGCTCTTGAGGTGTCTAGGAAAGGAGGGGCGATTCACCAGACATCTCCGCCCCACGCTTAACAATCCCCATCCCGCCGATGGGGATTTTTCTTCCCACCACCACAACCTGCCCCAAGCCCTGACACTACTGCAGTGTCAGCCAACAATCCCTGCGCTGGCGTGCTATCTGCCCACCCTGCCGCTTCCTACGATGGTTGCAGCCAGAAGGCTTACAACCATAAGGGAGAGACATTGTGGCAAACATCATCAATGACAGCGGGGCGCACGCCGACCCGGACTTCACCCGCGGGCCGGTGCCGGCCGAGGCCCGCATGGGGCGGCTGGGCCTGAGCATGGCCTGGTGGTCGGTCTGCAGCGCCATGTTCTGGCTGGTGGTATCGGCCACGCTGGCGCTGAATTACGGCACGGTGAACACGCTGATCGGCCTAGCGCTGTCGGCCATCTGCTACAGCGCGATAAACGCGGTGATCAGCCGCTATGCCATCAGGAGCGGGCTGTCGGTGGCACTGTTCTCGCGCACGCTGTTCGGCCAGTCCGGCTCGGCGCTGGCCACGCTGATCTTCTTTGCCACCGCCATGTACTACGCGGTGTTTGAAGGCTCGGTGATCGCGGTGGCGATCCAGAACTACTTCCCCTCGCTCAGCATCGAGCACGCCTACCTGCTGGTGGTGGTGTACAGCGTGCCGCTGGTGTTCGGCTCGGTGCAGCGCTGGCTGGACAAGCTCAATGGCGTGCTGCTGCCGTTCTACCTGCTAGGGTTGGCCGCAGCGATGATCCTCACCATCAGCCAGTACGGCTACAGCCATGCCTGGCTGCAGCTGGCACCGGCCGGCGGCGCCCCGGCAGGCGGCTGGTGGAGCTGCTTCAGCTACTTCATGGGGGTGTGGATCCTGATGATGTACACCTGGGACTACGCCCGCTTTGGCAAGCCGGAAGACAGCGACTTCCACGCCCGGCTGAACTTCGGCCTGCCGTTCTACCTGTTCACCTTCCTGCTCAACGGCACCATCGGTATTTTCCTGGCCGGCAGCATCCCCACCAGCGGCGGCGTGAGCGAGGTGTCGGTGGTGCTGGCACTGCTCAAGCTGATGGGCTTTGCCGGCCTGGCCTTCGTGTGGGTGAGCCAGACGCGCATCAACACCGCCAACTTCTACCTGGCCACGGTGAACATGCAGAGCTTCTTCGACCGCGCCTGCGGCCTGCGCCTGCCCAAGGTGGCCTGGGGCGTGGTGGTGGGCGGCATCGTCTACCTGCTGATGCTGGGCAATGTGTTCAGCGTGATCCTGCAGGCGCTGGCCTACCAGGGCATTTTCGTGGTGGCCTGGGTAGGCATTGCGCTGGCGCACATCCAGCTGGGGCTTGGCGCCAGCGTGGATGACAGCGTGCCGGCCATCCGCCGCGCCGGCATCAGCAGCTGGTTCGTGGCCAGCGGTGTCGGCATTGCGCTGATGGAAGTCGGCGGTGCGCTGGCCGGTTTCTCCGCACCGGCTACCTTCGTGGTGTCATTGCTGCTGTACCGCTACCTGCAGCGTGGTGCCCCTGCCGGTGAAACAGCGTTCAACCGGGCACCGTGACGTTGGCTCACTCCTCGTTGGCCCCGCCTTGCGCGGGGCATTTTTTTTGCCCGCGCGCCGCCTGCACCCACAGACCAAGCATCCTGCACTGTGGTGCAAGAGCCGCGCGCGGCAAGGGCATAAGGTACAGACACAGGCCGGTGATTACATCGGTACCAGCCCCTTGCGGCCAACCTTGCAGGCCGCCGGACAAACGGAGACGCACCATGACGCAAGCCCCTCACCACGCCGGCCGGGTGGACCCGATCACCCTGGCCGTGATACGCGGCGCGCTGGAAACCACGCAGCGGGAAATGACGCTGACGCTGGAAAAAACCGGCCGCTCCAGCGTGTTCAACCTAGCGCACGACTACAGCAATGCACTGTTCGACCACCTGCCGGAGATGATCCTGCAGGGCCAGGACATCCCCATTCACCTCGGCTCGCTGATTCCGGCGATGAAAGCCGTGGCCGGCTACTTTGGCGACGACATCCACGAAGGCGATGTGATCTACCACAACGACCCGGCCTACCAGGGCAGCCACATCCTGGACTGCTGCATGTACAAGCCGGTGTTCTACCAGGGCGAGCTGGTGTTCTGGACGGTGTGCAAGGGCCACCTCACCGACATCGGCGGCCCGGTGCCGGCCGGCTACAACCCGGCCGCCAGGGAAATCTACGCCGAGGGCCTGCGCATTCCGCCGGTGAAGCTGTGGGACCAGGGCCGCCGCCGCGACGACGTGGTGAACCTGCTGCTGTCGAACATGCGCGCCCGCCGCGACCAGGAAGGCGACCTGAACGCGCAGTTCGGCGCCTGCCGCGTGGGCGAGCGCAACCTGATTGCGCTGCTGGACAAATACGGCGTGGACACCGTGCGCGCCGCCATTGCCGAACTCAAAGACATGGCCGACCGCCACATGCGCTCGCTGATCCGCTCGATTCCCGACGGCTGCTACCACGGCGAGGCGGTGCTGGAAGACGCCGGCCACGGCCTGGGTGCACTCACCATCCGCGCCAGCGCCACGGTGAAGGACGACACGGTTCACATCAGCGTGCAAAGCCCGCCGCAGGTGCCCTACTTCATCAACTCCTACGCCGGCAACTCGATGTCCGGCATCTATCTGGGGCTGATGATGTTCGCCCAGGTGCCGCCGCCGTACAACGAAGGCCTGTACCGCTGCGTGAGCGTCGATCTGGGGCCGGCCGGCACGCTGTGCAATGCGGTGGAACCGGCGCCGCACGTGAACTGCACCACCACGCCGATGGAAACGCTTACCGACGCGGTGCGCATGGCATTCGAGGCCGCCGCACCGGAGCGCGTCACCGCCTCCTGGGGCCACGCCAGCGGCATCAACATCGCCGGCGTCAACCCGGCCACCGGCGAGCAATACGTGACCATGGTGCTGGCCTCCATCATCTCCGGCGCCGGCGCCACCCGCTACATGGACGGCTGGCATGCCTGCGGCCCGCTGTGCTGCTTCGGCGCGCTCAGCTCCGGCGACATCGAGCTCTTGGAGTACGCCTACCCCATCATCATCCACCGCTACGGCCTGCAGGAGGACAGCGGCGGCGCCGGGCGCTACCGCGGCGGCAGCGGCACGGTGTGGGAGGTCGAACCCATCGGCCACGAGATGACCATCATCGCCTTCGGCGAAGGCCGCCAGATCGGCACCATGGGCGCCGCCGGCGCGGTGGACGCGCTGCCCCAGCGCAAGCTGGGCCGGCTGGAAATCGACAAGCCGGGCGAGCACATCGTGCACCGCCACAACGTGATCACCACCATCCAGCCGGGCGAGCGCGCCCGCAACGTCAACCCCGGCGGCGGCGGCTACGGCCTGCCGTGGCAGCGCCCGGCCGAGGAAGTGCTGCGCGACGTGCGTAACGGCCTGGTGTCCATCGACGCCGCCGCCGCCGAATACGGCGTGATTTTCGACAGCTGCGGCCAACATGTGGATGCCGCCGCCACCGCCGCTGCCCGCCAGCGCATGAACCAACAGGGAGTACAGGCATGAAACAGCGATTCCGACTGGGCGTAGACGCCGGCGGCACCTTTACCGACTTTGTACTGGCGGAAAAAGACGGCCCGCTGCGCCTGTTCAAGAGCCCGTCCACCCCGGACGACGGCACCCGCGCCATTGCCGCCGGCCTGCAGCAGATGGCCGAGGCGCTGGATATGCCTGCCAGCCAGATCGTGCAGAACTGCGACCTGTGCATCAACGGCACCACCGTGGCGCTGAACGCGCTGATCGAACTCAAGGGCGTGAAAGTGGGCCTGCTGTGCAGCGCCGGCCACGAGGACAGCATCGAGATCCGCCTCGGGCACAAGGAAGAAGGCTACCGCTACGACGCCAGCTACCCGCCGGCACCGCAGCTGGTGCCGCGTCAGCTGCGCCGCGCGGTGCGTGGCCGCCTGCTGGCCGATGGCAGCGAGTACGCGCCGCTGAACGAGGACGACATCCTGGCCGCCATCGAGGTATTCCGCGCCGAACAGGTGCAGAGCGTAGCGATCAGCTTCGTGTGGTCGGTGCGCAACCCGGCACATGAACAGCGTGCCCGCCAGCTGGTGGAACAGCACCTGCCCGGCGTGTTCGTGTGCTGCGGCAGCGAGGTCTACCCGCAGGTGCGCGAGTACACCCGCACCTCCACCACGGTGGTGAATGCCTACCTCAGCCCGGTGATGGGCCGCTACGTGCAGCGCATCGACCAGTTCTTTGCCGAGCACGGCGCCCGCGCGCCGGTGCGCTACTACCAGAGCAACGGCGGCCTGGCGCTGGGCACGGTGATGCGCGAGCGCGCGGTGAACGCCATCAACTCCGGCCCGGCCTCGGCGCCGCAGGCCGGGCTGTACATCGCCCGCCCCTTCGGCATCGACAACGTGATCACCGTGGACATGGGCGGCACATCGTTCGACATCACCCTGGCCAGGGGCGGCCAGACGCAGCTGAACCGCAATTTCGACTTCCTGCGCCACCGCATCGGCGTGCCGATGATCCACGTGGAAACCCTGGGCGCCGGCGGCGGCTCCATCGCCCACATCAACCCCTTCGGCATGCTGGAAGTCGGCCCGCACAGCGCCGGCGCCACCCCAGGCCCGGCCTGCTACGGCAAGGGCGGCGAGCAGGCCACCGTGACCGATGGCAACCTGGCACTGGGCTATCTGCGCCCCGGCGCGGTACTGGGCGGCAGCATCCGCCTCGACCAGCACAAGGCGCGGCAGGCGATTGCGGCCAACGTTGCCACGCCGCTGGATATCAGCGTGGAAAAGGCCGCCTTCGGCATCAACACCCTGGTGAACATGAATATGGCCAACGGCATCCGCCGCATCTCCATCGAACAGGGCTACGACCCGCGCGACTTCGCGCTGATCTGCGCCGGCGGCGCCACCGGCATGCACATCACCGCGCTGGCCGAGGAGCTGGGCGTGGAAACCGTGCTGGTGCCCAAGTCGGCCTCCTGCCTGTGCGCCTTCGGCCAGGTGATCTCCGACGTGAAGTACAACTTCCTGGCCAGCGCGCCGATGCGCCTGCACCGCGAGGCGGACCTGGCCGAGCTGAACCGGCTGTTCGCCGACATGGAACAGCGCGGCCGCCAGCTGCTGCTGGACGACGGCTTTGACGCCGCCGACATCCGCGTGCACCGCAGCGTGGAGATGCGCTACATGGGGCAGATCCACGAATGCACGGTGGACATCGCCGCCGGCGAACTTGGCGCCGCCAGCGTGGACGCCATCCTCGCCGCCTTCCATGCCCGCCACGAGGCGCTGTTCACCTACAGCGAGCCGCACAACCCGGTGGAGCTGGTGAACCTGGAATGCACCCTCACCGGCCTGGTGGACAAGCCGGCGCTGCCCGATCTGGCGCACGACGCCGACAGCATCCGCGAGGCGCACGACGGCTTCCGCCCGATGTTGTTCGACGACAGCGGCCGCTGGGTGGAAACCCCGGTGTACCGCGGCGACAAGCTGCTGGCCGGCAGCCGCATCGTCGGCCCCGCCGCCATCGAGGAGTCCACCACCACTGTGGTGATTCGCCCCGGCTGGCAGGCGGAACTGCACGCCTCCGGCAGCTATCGCCTGACACGCTGGCAGGAATAGCCGATGATTTAAGAGCCTGTTCAACGTCTTTTCGCGGTTGCGGCCGGATTCTGCCGGATGCAGCGCCAGGAGAAGCTCCCGCCGCAGTGTCATTCACTGCCAGGGAGATTCGACGCCGCGATGCGCCGACAGAACCCGGCCCCGCAGGGCTGGCCCGGCAAACGGCCATCTGCGGCGTTGGCCGGTTTGGCCTTAGAACGACTAAGGCCGGCACCGTCCGCCTGGCATCTGACCATTTGCCGGGCCAGCGCAGTCGCGAAAAGACGTTGAGCAGGCTCTAAGCAGCAAGACCGCAGCCGGCCCCGTGCCGGCTGCCGCGTTGCCGAACCCGTTGCCATGACGGCGGGCGGAGCGATCCACAACGCGCACCAAGAGGAGAGACACATGAAACAGCACTACAGCACCGCCGGCGCCGGACCCGTCGAGCGCATGCGCAGCTGGCAGGATGTGATCCGCAGCACCTACTTCGACCTGCAGCTGGATTTTCGTGATGCGGCCAACTTCGAAGCCTGCCTCACTCGCTGGAGCCTGGGCGAGCTGTCGCTATCGCGACTCAGCTCCAGCCCGCTGCGCTACCGCCGCAGCAGCGGCGAAAGCGCCGACAGCCGCGACGAGCAGTTCCTGGTATCGCTGCCGCGCCAGAGCGACATCCGCTTCAGCCAGATGGGGCGCGACGCGCACTGCGCCCCCGGCCAGTTCCTGCTGGAACGCAGCCTGGACCCGTACGAGTTCAGCCACAGCCGCGACAACAATCTGTGGGTGCTGAAAATCCCCGGTGCGCTGCTGCGCCACCGCCTGCGCCACCCGGAGCGCTTCTGCGCGCTGACCTTCGACGGCAGCAGCGGCATCGGTGCGCTGTTCAGCAGCTATGTCAACGCGGTAGGCAGCCAGCTGGAACAGGGGCAGGAAGTGCTGCACCCGCTGATCGGCCAGCAGCTGCTGGAGCTGTTCGTGGCCTGCACCGAGAACAGCCCGGCGGTGCTGGATTCGCCGGGTTCCGGCGTGCGCGCCGCCCACCTGCAGCGCATCGAACAGCATGTGCGCCGCAACCTCGCCGACACCAGCCTGAGCCCGGAGCAGATCGCCCAGGCCTGCCGCATCTCCACCCGCTACCTGCACGACCTGTTCCGCGACACCGGCCAGACCTTCAGCCACTGGCTGCGCGAACAGCGGCTGGAAGGCGCACGCCAGGCGCTGGTGCGCCAACCGCGGCTGAGCCTGGCGCAAATCGCCTACCAGTGGGGCTTTACCGACCAGTCGCACTTCTGCCGGGTTTTCAAGCAGCGCTACGGCCACACCCCGCGCGAGGCACGCGAGCAGCAGTTGCGGCTGCCGCATTAGTACTTTTCACGCTCGTTCCCCTGGCGATCATCGCGGCATGCCGGGGGCAACGGCGGCGCGGGAACAGCATGAGTGGAGCGCGATCCGGCACTCCAAAACGTGCAGCTCTGCCGGCTAGCGCGCCGCAAACCGCCACCCCCGCAATCAACACCTCTCACCACATGCCGTTACCGCGCCGCGGTAACCGCAACCCGCCCCGCGCTACTCCCGGCTAATGCAGCTCGGCAAACAGCAGGAACAGCGCCGCCTGGCTGGATACGCCCAGCTTGGCGTACAGGTTGCGACGGTGCACCTTGGCGGTTTCCAGCGAGATATCCAGCTCGCGCGCCACACCCTTGGTGGAATGCCCGCCCAGGATCAGCAGCGCCACCTCCACCTCGCGCTTGGTCAGCGGCGGGTTGCCGCGCTGGCGCAGGGTTTCCTCCAGCTGCTGCCGGCTTTGCCGCGGGCTGTCGGCGGCGGGCTGGCTCAGTTGTTCTTCCAGATGCGCCGCCAGCCGCAGCATGGGCAATAGCCAAGGGGCGAACAGGTTGCAGCAGCCGATTTCGGCGTCGCTGAAACGGCGCTGGCTGCCCAGCGACAGCGACAAGGTGCCCTGCGGCAGCGGCAGCAGGAACTGCAGCTCGTCAGTGACCACATTGCGCGAGAAGTAGTGGCGGCAGTATTCGGTATCGCGAAAGCTGTCCGGCGCCACCTCGTCCAGCCGGTACACGCCGGCGGCGGGGCATTTCAAGGCAAAGCTGTAGAACGGGTCCAGCAGGTACAGCCCGCGCATGTAGTCGGCAAACAGGTTGTCGTCGGCGTAATTCACCGCACTGTCGGCCAGCACCAGCGGCGGCAGCCCCGGGCGGAACAGCACCGCCACCCAGGTATCGAACACCAGCTGTTCGCGCAGGAACACCGCCAGTTGCGGCCAGAACGCCGCACTATCCACGCTGTTCAGCAAGCGTCCCAATCGCTGGTGAAACGCCAGATCCGCCACATTCAACTGCATCGCCACCTACCCCGATCAGGTTAGTCCTACCCCTCCCCGCTAACGTTTCCGCGTGATGTCCGCCGCTGCGGGGGCTGACTAGTATGGCCTCACACCGCGCGACACGGCCAGCAGCAATGCGGCCAACCCACCCCAAGTCGCGCCAGCTACCGGAGTGAACGCCATGACCCTGCATGACCTGTCGTACTGGCAACAACGCGCCGACGCCCTGCGGCCGCGCTGCCAGGCCTTCATCAACGGCCAGTTCGTGGCCGCCGCCGATGGCCGCACCTTTGCCGACATCAGCCCGATCAGCGGCCGCTCGCTGGGCGACATCGCCCGCTGTGGCGAGGCCGATGTCGAACTGGCGGTACAGGCCGCGCGCGCCAGCTTCGAATCCGGCGCCTGGTCGCGCTGCCACCCGCGCCAGCGCAAGGCGGTGCTGCAAAGGTTGGCCGCATTGATCCGCGAGCATGGCGACGAACTGGCGCTGCTGGACTGCCTGGACATGGGCAAACCCATCGCCGACGCGCGCAACATCGACGTGCCGGGCACCGCCGCGGTAATCGACTGGTACGCCGAAGCCGCCGACAAGCTGTACGACGAAGTGGCCCCCAGCGCCGACGATGCACTGGCGCTGATCACCCGCGAACCGGTGGGCGTGGTGGCGGCGGTGATTCCCTGGAATTTCCCGCTGGACATGGCGGCATGGAAGCTGGCGCCGGCGCTGATCGCCGGCAACAGCGTGATCCTGAAACCGGCCGAACAGTCGCCGCTGTCCGCGCTGCGCCTGGCCGAGCTGGCAAAGGAGGCCGGCCTGCCGGATGGCGTGCTGAACGTGCTGCCGGGCTATGGCGAAGAGGTTGGCCGCCCGCTGGGCCTGCATCCGGACGTGGACTGCCTGAGCTTCACCGGCTCCACCGAGGTGGGCAAATACTTCCTGCGCTACGCCGCCGAATCGAACATGAAGATGGTGTGGCTGGAGTGCGGCGGCAAGAGCCCGAACCTGGTGTTCGAGGACAGCGACCTGGACGCCGCCGCGCAGCGCGCCGCCTTCGGCATCTTCTTCAACCAGGGTCAGGTGTGCTCTGCCAACTCGCGCCTGCTGCTGCAGCGCGGGGTCAAGGATGTCTTCCTGCAGAAGCTGCTCAAGGAAGTGGACAAGCTGCAGCCGGGCAACCCGCTGGACCCGGCCACCCGCACCGGCAGCATCGTCGATGCGCGCCAGGCCGACCGCATCATGGGCTTCGTCAATATCGCCCGCCGCGAGGGCGCCACCCTGCTGTGCGGCGGCGAGCGCGCCACCATCAACGGCAGCGACTGCTACATCCGCCCCACCATCTTCAGCGACGTCACCCCGGACATGACGCTGGCGCGCGAAGAAGTATTCGGCCCGGTACTGGCGGTAATGACCTTCGATACCGAGACGGAAGCCGTGGCGCTGGCCAATGACAGCATCTACGGCTTGGCCGCATCGGTGTGGACCCGCGACCTGTCGCGCGCCCACCGCGTGGCGCGCCGGCTGCGCGCCGGCACGGTGTCGGTGAACACCGTGGACGCGCTCGACCCTGGCATTCCGTTTGGCGGCTACAAGCAATCCGGCTTCGGCCGCGACCTGTCGCTGCACGCCATCGACAAATTCACCCAGCTCAAAACCACCTGGCTGCAGTTCGAGCGCTGACAGCAGGACAAGGAGACACAACATGACACAGCAAGCCAGCGCGGCCACCCGCCGCTACCAGGGCATAGACGCCGCCCACCACATCAATGCCTTTCTCGACCAGAAGGCGCTGAACCAGGAAGGCCCGCGGGTAATGGCCGAAGGCAAGGGCGTCTACCTGTGGGACACCGAGGGCAACAAGTACCTGGACGGCATGTCCGGCCTGTGGTGTACCAACGTCGGCTACGGCCGCCAGGAGCTGATCGCCGCCGCCGTCCGCCAGCTGGAGCAACTCAGCTACTACAACGTGTTCTTCCACACCACCCACCCGGCAGTGAACGAGTTGTCGGAGCGGCTGTTTGCGCTGCTGCCCGGCGACTACAGCCATGTGATCTACACCAACTCCGGCTCCGAGGCCAACGAGGTGCTGATCCGCACCGTGCGCCGCTACTGGGATGTGGTGGGCAAACCGAGCAAGAAGATATTCATCGGCCGCCACAACGGCTACCACGGCTCCACCGTCGGCAGCACCAGCCTGGGCGGCATGAAGTTCATGCATGAAATGGGCGACCTGCCGATTCCGAACGTGGTGCACATCGGCGAGCCGTACTGGTTTGCCCACGGCGGCAACCTGAGCCCGGCGGAATTCGGCCGCAAGTGCGCACAGGAGCTGGAAGACAAGATTCTGGAGCTGGGCGCCGACAATGTGGCCGCCTTCGTGGCCGAGCCGTTCCAGGGCGCTGGCGGCATGATCTTCCCGCCGGAGAGCTACTGGCCGGAAATCCAGCGCATCTGCCGCCAGTACGACGTGCTGCTGTGCGCCGACGAGGTGATCGGCGGTTTCGGCCGCACCGGCGAATGGTTCGCCCATGAGCACTTCGGCTTCCAGCCGGACACCATCAGCATCGCCAAGGGGCTGACCTCCGGCTACATCCCGATGGGCGGCCTGGTGCTGTCGCGCCGCATGGGCGAGGCACTGGTGGAGCACGGTGGCGTATTCGCCCACGGCCTGACCTACTCCGGCCACCCGGTGGCTGCCGCGGTGGCACTGGCCAACCTCGAGGTGCTGCAGCGCGAGGGCATCGTCGATCGCGTCAAGCACGACAGCGGCCCCTATCTGCAGAAATGCCTGCGCGAGGTATTCGGCCAGCACCCGCTGGTGGGCGAAATCCAGGGCAGCGGCCTGGTGGCCGCGCTGCAGTTCTGCCAGGACAAGGCCAGCCGCCAGCGCTTTGCCAACGAGTCCGACATCACCTGGCGCTGCCGCAGCATCGGCTTCGAACAGGGCGTGATCATCCGCTCCACCCTGGGCCGCATGATCATGGCCCCGGCGCTGGTGATCAGCCATGGCGAAATCGACGAGCTCATCGACAAGACCCGCATCGCCGTGGATCGCACCGCGGCCGAGCTGGGATTGCTGTAACGCCCCCGGCCGGGCGCACACCCACCTGGCCGTCTTCCTCCCCCCATCAGGAGCACACCATGCGCACATCCACCCTCATCGCTGCCAGCCTGCTGCTGGCCACCGCCGGCGGCAGCCAGGCGGCCGACAAGGTACTGAACATCTACAACTGGTCCGACTACATCGGACCGGACACGGTGAAAAACTTCGAGAAGGAAACCGGCATCAAGGTGCGCTACGACCTGTTCGACTCCAACGAGGTGCTGCAGGCCAAGATTCTTACCGGCAACTCCGGCTACGACATCGTGGTGCCCAACAACGTGTTCTTCGCCAAGCAGATCCAGGCCGGCGTCTACCTGCCGATCAACAAGCAGAAGCTGGCCAACTACAAGAATCTGGACGCGGCGATCCTGAGCGAATCGGCCAAATTCGACCCGGGCAACACCTATGGCGTGCCCTACTTCTACGGCATCAACACCCTGGCCATCAACACCGGCCGCGTGGCCAAGCTGCTGGGCAACACCCCGCTGCCGGCCAACGAGTGGGATCTGCTGTTCAAGCCGGAATACGTGTCCAAGCTGCAAGCCTGCGGCGTGTCGGTACTGGATAGCCCGGGCGAAACGTTGGCCGCAGCCATGCACTACCTGGGCAAGAACCCGAACAGCGATGTCGACGCCGACTGGCAGGCCGCGGCCGACCTGCTGCGCAAGGTGCGCCCCTATCTCACCCGCTTTTCCTCCTCCGGCTACATCAACGAACTGGCCAAGGGCTCGCTGTGCGTGGTGTACGGCTATGGCGGCGACCTGAACATCGCCAAGCGCCGCGCCGCGGAAGCCAATAACGGCGTGCAGCTGAAGGTACTGGCGCCCCGCAGCGGGGTGGAAATCTGGTTGGACAACCTGGCGATTCCGAAAGACGCCAAGAACGTGGACAACGCGTTGCGCTTCATCGACTACGTGCTGCGCCCGGAGGTGGCCGCGGCCAACGCCCGCGCGGTGAGCTACCCCAGCCCCAACCTGCCGGCGCGCAAGCTGCTGGATGCGCAGTCGCTGCAGGACCCGTCGGTGTATCTGCCGGTCGCCATCCAGGGCAAGAGCTTCGTGCGCCTGCCGCTGGCGCAGCGCACCCTGCGGCTGCAGACCCGGCTGTGGACCGAGATCAAGACCCGCAAGTAACCCGCCCCCGGCCCCCACCCACGCGGAGACACACACATGAACCTGGCTGAACAGCAGCTGGGCCTGTCGCAACACGCCGGCAGCGCCCGCCCCTATCTGCAGATCGTCGACATCGAAAAGCAATTCGGTGACCACACCGCCGTCGACCACGTCAACCTGAACATCGAGCGCAACGAGATCTTTGCCCTGCTCGGCAGCTCCGGCTGCGGCAAGTCCACCCTGCTGCGCATGCTGGCCGGCATGGAAAAACCCAGCGCCGGCCGCATCATCCTGGACGGCGAGGACATCACCGACCTGCCGCCCTACCAGCGCCCGATCAACATGATGTTCCAGAGCTACGCGCTGTTTCCGCACCTGAGCGTGGCGCAGAACATCGCCTTCGGCCTGCGGCAGGACAAGCTGCCGCGCGCCGATATCGCCGCGCGAGTGGAACGCATGCTGGAGCTGGTGCAGATGACGAAATACGCGCATCGCAAACCCTACCAGCTGTCCGGCGGGCAGCAGCAACGCATCGCGCTGGCGCGCAGCCTGGCCAAGCGCCCCAAGCTGCTGTTGCTGGACGAGCCGCTGGGCGCACTGGACAAGAAACTGCGCCAGCAGACGCAGCTGGAGCTGGTGAGCATGATCGAGCAGGTGGGCGTGACCTGCATCATGGTGACCCACGACCAGGAAGAAGCCATGACCATGGCCGGCCGCATCGGCATCATGTCCGAAGGCCAGCTGCTGCAGGTGGCCAGCCCCGGCGACATCTACGAGCACCCCAACTGCCGCTTTACCGCCGAATTCATCGGCGACACCAATCTGTTCGGCGGCCACGTGGTGGAAGACGAAGCCGACCACGTCTGCATCCAGGCCACCGAGCTGCCGCGCCCGGTGCGCATCGGCCACGGCATTACCGGCACGCTGGGCATGGCGGTGTGGCTGTCGCTGCGCCCGGAACGGGTGGCGGTAAGCCGCCGGCAGCCGGTGCAGCAGCACAACTGGGTGGCCGGCACGGTAAGCGACATCGCCTACCTGGGCAGTTTTTCCATCTTTCACGTGCGGCTGGACGGCGGCAAGGTGATCAAGGCCAGCGTGCCCGCCAGCCACTGGCGCGACGAGGCGGCGCCCGGCTGGAACGAGCCGGTGTTCGTCAGCTGGGCCGATAACGACGCGGTGGTGCTGACACAATGAATAGCCGACTCCTGACCCAACACCCTGCGGCCAACCTTGCCACCGCTCGCGGCCGGGCACGCCTCGCCTGGCGCCGCTGGCTGCCGCGCGGGCAAGCGCTGGTGACCGCCATGCCCTACGGCTGGCTGCTGCTGTTCTTCCTGGTGCCGTTCCTGTTCGTGCTCGGCATCAGCTTCTCGGAGGTGGAAGTGGCCTCGCCGCCGTACCGGGCGCTGCTCAGCCACAGCGAGGACGTGCTGAACATCGCGCTGAACCTGGGCAACTACCACTACCTGTTCGGCGATGCACTGTACCTGGATGCCTACCTCGGCTCGGTGCAGATGGCCAGCATCACCACGCTGATCTGCCTGCTGCTGGGCTACCCCATCGCCTACACCATCGCCCGCGCGCCGCAGGCCAAACGCAACACGCTGCTGATGCTGGTGATGCTGCCGTTCTGGACCTCGTTTCTGGTACGGGTGTACGCCTGGATGGGCATCCTCGACAACGAGGGCCTGCTCAACAAGCTGCTGCTGCAGCTGGGGCTGATCGATGCGCCGCTGCAGCTGATGCACACCCAGCTGTCGGTACAGATCGTGATGGTGTACGCCTACCTGCCGTTCATGATCCTGCCGCTGTTTTCCAACCTCGCCAAGCTGGACGGCCGGCTGCTGGAAGCGGCGGAGGACCTCGGCTGCAAGCCGTGGCAGGCGTTTTTGCGCGTCACCCTGCCGCTATCGCGCAACGGCATCGTGGCCGGCGCCATGCTGGTGTTCATCCCGGCGGTGGGCGAATTCGTCATTCCCGAGCTGGTGGGCACGCCGGAGTCGCTGATGATAGGCAAGGTGCTGTGGATGGAGTTCTTCGACAACAACAACTGGCCGATGGCCGGCGCGGTCACCATCGTGATGGTCGCCCTGCTGATCATTCCCATCACCTATCTGCACAAGCGCGAAGAGAAACAGCTCGCGCAGGCAGAGCAACGCTAGGAGAGCGCCATGCAGGAAAAAGACATCAGTGGCTTTGGCCGGCTTGTGCTGACGCTGGGCCTGGCCTTTCTGTACGTGCCGATCCTGATCCTGATCGTGTACTCGTTCAACTCGTCCAAGCTGGTCAGCGTGTGGGCGGAATTTTCCACCAGCTGGTACCGCGTGCTGTTCAACGACAGCGACGTGATCGCCGCCTTCGGCCTCAGCGTGCGCATCGCGCTGCTGGCCAGCCTGATGAGCGTGGTGCTAGGCACGCTGGCCGGGCTGGCGCTGGCGCGCTTCGGCCGCTTTCGCGGCAAGAGCCTGTTCGCCGGCATGCTCACCGCGCCGATGGTGATGCCGGAGGTGATCACCGGCCTGTCCATGCTGCTGCTGTTCATCCAGCTCAAGGACTGGTTCGGCTTTCCCGCCGAGCGCGGCATGCTCACCATCTGGATCGGCCATGTCACGCTGTGCATGGCCTACGTCACAGTGGTGATACGCTCGCGGCTGCTGGAGATGGACCGCTCGGTGGAGGAAGCGGCCATGGACCTGGGCGCCCGGCCGGTGAAAACCTTCTTCCTGATCACCCTGCCCATCATCGCCCCGGCCATCGCCTCCAGCTTCCTGCTGGCGTTCACGCTGTCCATCGATGACCTGGTGATCACCGCCTTCCTCTCCGGCCCCGGCGCCACCACCCTGCCGCAGCTGATCTTCTCGCGGGTGCGCCTGGGGCTGAACCCGGAAATCAACGCTCTGGCCAGCATCACCGTGCTAGTGGTAACCGTGCTGGTAGTGGCAGCCAACCGCCTGATGCTGCGCGCCGAACGCCGCCGCGCCCGCCTGGCGCAAGTGGCGGCGTGATGGCCGGTAAATAGTGATGACGTAGCACGCCCCGAGGAAACGTTGGCCGCACGCCTTAAAAGGGTGCGGCCAACGTTTTGTTGGGGGAGCGACTGGCCTTGTCAAGATGCAGGGGAAATGGGCAGCCAGCGGGAAAATGGCAGAAACACAAATTGGCTGGGAAGGTAGCCCAGCTAAAAAGACAACTTTCGACCCGAAGAAGACATAGCCTGACATTAGAAGCAGACGTGCATAATTCAAAGCCACGGAAATCAGTTTGACAAGATTTTTTTTATTACTACGTAGCCAGAATCCGTTCCAACTGCGAAATTGCGACCACTGCCATCGAATGAAATTGAATTGGCGCTTTTGGGCAAGGAACTTTCTTCTAGCAATACTTTCGATATTGCATCAAATATGAAAAGTCGATTAGAGGCGGCGACAATGTAACGACCATCTGGAGAATATGTTGCCAACCGAATGCTTTTACTCTCAATTGGCAAGGTGTGCGTTTGAATTCCAGTAGCTGCACTATGGATTGCCACCCCGCTCTTGTTAACAACTAAAAGCTCGGAGTCATCGTTAGAAAATGATACCTTCGTCACTGGGTAAAATGCGCTGTGGTTTTTTTCATTTTGTAGGATTTGTTCCCATTCTGGACCCCCTCCGGTCGCAGACCATATTTGCAGTCTGCCAAGTCCCCCAGACACGATTCGTTTACCATTTCGTGAGTAATTTACAGACAATGAGAAAGAAGTTCCAAAGCCATTTATGCTTTTCTTTTCTGAGTCAATAAGAAATAGGTAACAGCATTTTTTATACGGATGGATTGAATTCATCGATACAAGAAGATTTTTCCCGTTGGGAGAAAAAACCAAATCGTTGACGTCATTTTCTGCGCTTTTCCCGGCAATGAAACCAGCTGGCTCCCATAGCAGCGCACCGGTGTCCGCATTCCAAAGTCGTATGCTATTGCGATTCTCTATTCGGCTTGAAAATTCACTGCCAACCGCTAATGTCTTGCCGTCAGGTGCGAATGAAATTGCGCTCACGCCCCCTGGCTTTTTAATGATTCTGAGCAAGTCAAAACTTGGCACAGAGAAGATGCGAATTTCATTGCTTAATACGTTGGCTACCGCTAGGCGTGTACTATCGCGATTAAGCGCAACAATTGCCGGGTGATTCGGCTTGGGTTGCCATTGTTTCAAAGTTTTTGTTAACGTGGAGTGGTCGTTGGCGAAAAAATAGTATGAGCCGCACAGACCAATAAAAATTGGCAGTGCAGAAATTTTTACCATTTTCGAAAATTGTATATTCATGATGTTCCCAATTTTTTAATGGGCGGCCAGCAAATTAATTTGGCAAATTTCTGAAAAAGTACTGAATATTTATGCTCACCAACGTTGACTCAATGGGTCCGGCTTGAGTTATCAAAATAACCGCTTTATGGACACAACTTCTGCCGACCGTTTCTGGCCGACAGCAGTCATACTATCACGCTGGCATGGCGTCAGCTCCTGACCGAGGGCAGCTGCCAACCTGGGAGGCAGGCCTTCAGCAGAGCTTAGCCGTCCGTCTGCCCTTGGCGCTGCAGGATGACATGCGTGGCCTTCTCCGACGCGACGAACTGCACGCACTGGTAGCCCAGCGCCCGCAGATTCACCCCTTCGAACAACGATTCTCCCCGGCCGAGCAGCAGCGGCGAGATGGCAATGTGCAGTTCATCAATCAGGCCGGCACGCAGGTACTGCCGGATGGTGTCCGGCCCGCCGCCGATACGCACGTCCATGCCGGCGGCAGCCTCGCGGGCACGGTCAAGCGCTTCGTGAATGCCGCCGGTGATGAAGTGGAAGGTGGTGCCGCCTTCCATCTCGATGGGGGTGCGCGCATGGTGGGTCAGGACGAAAACCGGAACGTGGTACGGCGGATTGTCTCCCCACCAGCCATTCCAGTCGGTACCCGCCCAGTCCCCGCGCATGGGGCCGAACATATTGCGCCCCAGAATCCAGGCCCCGACATTGCGAAAGCCCCGGGCGGCAAAGTCATCGTCAAGCCCGGTCGTACCGTCGTCCTTGCCGAACAAGGCCTGCTGGAAGGTACGCGTCGGGAACAGCCACTGGTGCAGCTCCCCGCCACCAACCCCGAGCGGGTTGTTGATGTCCTGATCCGGCCCTGCACCGTATCCGTCCAGCGAGATGGTGAAGCCCTCAACGCGAACGCGTGTCATCGTTTGCCTCCGTGTGGATGCCTGACGTGCGGTGGGCAGCAACGCTGCCTGCCGGAATCATGCGCAAACTGCGCCAGCAGATTTTTGCTTAACTATATGTCTTCAAGAGAAATTTTCCGCACTTGCTGACTGCCCCCCCACCAGACACGCGCCTAGGCATGGCATCGCCGCTTATTGCCGATAGCTGGCCGCACACCCTGCCGGCTGCGGCCAACATGCCGGGCGTGGCGGCACGCCGCACCAGCAAAAAAGAAGCCCGCCGAAGCGGGCCAACGTCTTGCAGGCAGGAAGCGGAGAAGCAAACAATCACCGCCCCGCAACGGCGGCGACAACAGCGACTACCCTTGCCCGCCAAGCCGCTGCAACAGCGTGGCCAGCAGGGTGTCGCAGGCAGACAGCTGATCCAGCGCCAGCCATTCGTCCGGCTTGTGCGCCTGGTCGATGCTGCCCGGCCCCAGTACCACCGCCGGGATGCCCACGCGCTGCGAGAACAGGCCGGCTTCGGTACCGAAGGCGATCTTGGCCGGCGCGCGCTCATCGCCCAGCAGCGACTGCACGAAGCGCACCACGGCAGCGTCCGGCGCGGTAAGCAGGCCGGGATAGCTGCTGCGCTCGACAAACTCGATGCCCGCCGCCGGGTCCACCGCACGCATCGCCGGCAGCAGTTGGCCGCGCGCGTAGTTGCAGATGGCATTCAGCAGCGGCTGCGGGTCGTCTTCCGGCAGGTGGCGGATTTCGAACTCGAATTCGCTGGCGGCCGGAATGATGTTCAGCGCGGTGCCGCCGTGCATCTTGCCCACATGCAGCGTGGTGTACGGCACCTCGTACAGCGGGTCGAACGGCCCCCGTTCGGCACGCTCGCGCGCCAGTTCACGGATGAAGGTGATCAGCTCGGCGGCGTACTCCACCGCGTTCACCCCGGCAGCCGGGTTGCTGGAGTGGCCTTCCTTGCCGCGCAACTTTACCTGGTACGCCACCTTGCCCTTGTGCGCCGCCACCAGCCGCATCAGCGTCGGCTCACCGACGATGGCCATCTGCGGCAGCACCGGCAGGCCGCCCAGCACGTCCAGCAGGCGACGCACGCCGATGCAGCCGATTTCCTCGTCGTAAGTCAGTGCGATGTGCAGCGGGGTATGCAGCTTTGCCGCCGCAAACGCCGGCACCGCGGCCAGCACCGCGGCGATGAAGCCTTTCATGTCGGCGCTGCCACGGCCATAGGCACGGCCGTCGCGCACATCCAGCCGGAACGGATCACTGCTCCAGTGCTGGCCGGTCACCGGCACCACGTCTGTATGCCCGGCCAGCATCACCCCGCCCCGGTCGGTGGGGCCGATGGTGGCGTACAGGTTGGCCTTGCTGCCTTCTTCATTGCACACCAGCTGGCTGGCGATGCCGTACTGCGCCAGGTAGTCGCGCACGAAGTGGATCAGCGCCAGATTGGAATGCTGGCTGACGGTATCGAAGCCCACCAGCGTCTGCAGCAGGCCCAGCGAAGAATATTGTTCCATCATGGGTCTCCCGCCACGCCGTAGCTGGGCGCTTCCTGCGGCGACACGGCGCGGGTGACATAGGCAGCCATCTGTGGCTGATAGCGCTGCCACAGTGCGGCCAACTCCGCCACCGGCGCACCATCGCTCCAGTCGATGCGCAGATCGACGCTGGGCCATTCGGTATCCAGCGTGGCCTGCAGGCCGGCGGCATGAATCGGCCCGGCCTCGCCGCCGGCATCCACCGCCGCCTGCAATGCCGCCAGCAGCCGCTGCGGCAGGCTGCCGCTACTGGCTTCGAAGGCATCCACCATGGCCTGCGGCACCTGCGGACTGGCCAGCAGGTTGCCCCCGGCAGCACAATCGCGGCCGCTGGCGGCGCCGTATACGCCCAGCGCATGGCGGCCGGTGATCACCTGCGGCGTGCCGTGCAGCGGCGCCAGCACCAGCTGCCGCCAGTCACTGTGCGGGTCTGCGGCCAACAGGCTGGCGCGTAGTGCATCGCCATCCTGCCCGGCCGCCATCTGCGCCAGCGCCAGCCGGCCCAGCATGGGGTTGGTCACGTTCTGGCTCAGCGCGGCGCCTACCCCGGCGCGCACATTGGCGCAGCGGCTGGCCACGGCAATGCTGGACGAGGCCACGGCCACGCCGACCATGCCGCTTTGCCGGCAGCGGGCAGCGATGGAAAAGGTCATCAGCGGCGCTCCTCGGGCATCACGGCGGTAACGTCGATTTCCACCAGCCATTCCGGGCGGGCCAGCGCCGATACCACCAGGCCGGTGGACACCGGGTACACGCCCTTGAGCCACTTGCCCACCACCTGGTACACCGCCTCGCGGTAGCGCGGGTCTACCAGGTAGATGACGATCTTGCAGATGTCGTCCAGGCAGCTGCCGGACTCTTCCAGCAGCATCTTGACGTTGGCCATCGCCTTTTCCGCCTGCGCGGTGACGTCGCCGATGCCCACCGACTCGCGGCTATCCAGGTCCTGGCCGATCTGGCCGCGCAGGAACACCATGTTGCCGGCTACCACCGCCTGGCACAGGTCGTTGTTGAGGTTCTGTTCCGGGTAGGTCTGCTTGGTATTGAACGGGCGGATACGCTTGTGAACCATGGTTGTCACCTTGTGTTTGTGTGTGCAGGTTGCGGGCCGCCGTGGCGACCCGGTGTTGTTGTTCAGACTTCCGCCGGCACGGCCGCCGCGGCTTGCGCGCGCTGGCCGGCATCGCGGTAGGCGGCGTACTTGCGCTGGATGGCGATGTGGTCGGCAATGAAGCGGGCGTCGTGCCATACCCCCCAGATGAAGCTGGAACCGCGGCGCGACAGCCACGGCAGGCCGACGAAGTACACCCCCGGCTCGCTGGATACGCCACGCTGGTGCTGCGGTTTGCCCTTGTCGTCGAAGGCATTCACCTGCAGCCAGCTGTAGTCCAGCGCAAAGCCGGTAGCCCAGATGATGGTGTTCACCCCGGCGGCAGCCAGGTCCAGCGACAGTACCGGTTCGCTGATGCAGGCCGGATCCGACAGCATGCGCCGCGCTTGCGGCTCTGGCGGCAAGTCCAGGCCGTTGCGTTCGATGTAGGCATCGGCGGCATCCAGCAGCGACAGGTAGTTGGCGTCGCCACGCGCCACGTTGGCCGCAAGGTCCGGCTGGAAGCTGGCCACGCCGTTGTCGAACGATTTGGTCATGCCCAACAGGGTGATGCCCTCGTGCGCCAGGCGGCGGAAATCGATGGTTTCCCCTCCGCGTGCACCGCTTACCGCAATGGTGACGTGCTCGGTGCCCGGTTTTACCGTTGCGGCGTCCCACTCGCCCAGCACCCCCAGCCACCAGCAGAAATCGCGGCCACGGTAGGCGCGCGGCGGGCGGTCGTGCGCGCCCACCGACAGGTACACCTGGCGGCCGGCGCGCTGCAGTTCATCGGCGATCTGCACGCCGGAGGAGCCGGCGCCCACCACCAGCACCGCGCCGGCAGGCAGCTGTGCCGGGTTGCGATACTGGGTGGAGTGCATCTGCAGCAGGCGGTCGTCCTGCGGCGCCACCGCCGGAATCACCGGCTGCTGGAACGGCCCGGTGGCGGCCACCACGCGGTTGGCCTCGATCACCCCGGCCGAGGTTTCCACGGTAAAACCAGTGCGGCCAACGTTGCGGGTGACTTTTTTCACTTCCACCCCGGTGCGGATCGGGGCGTTGAACTTGCGGGCATAGGCTTCGAAGTAATCCGCCACCTTGTCCTTGGCCACGAAGGCATCCTGATCGGCATCGAAAGCCAGGCCGGGAAAGCGGTCGTGCCAGGCCGGGCCGTTGCACACCAGCGAATCCCAGCGCTCACTGCGCCAGCGTTCGGCGATGCGGCTGCGCTCCAGCACGATATGCGGGATGTCGAGCTTGCTCAGGTGTTCGCTCATGGCCACGCCAGCCTGGCCGGCGCCGATCACCAGCGTGTCCGTTTTTTCGATTGCCATCTTGCTCTCTCCTGTTGAGCGGGTTGACAAGGCCAGTCTACGGAGCCACGCTGAATACAGAAAATATGTATATCTTCTGCTTTGGATAACAGAAAATTATGCAATACACCCTCAGACAACTGGCCTACCTGGTGGCGGTGGCCGATCACGGCAGCGTTACCGCCGCCGCCAACGCGCTGTACACCTCGCAGCCCGGCGTATCCAATGCCATTGCCCAGCTGGAAGAAACCTTCGGCCTGCAGTTCTTTGTGCGCCACCATGCACGCGGGGTGTCGCTGACCCCGGCCGGGCAGAGCTTCATCGCCGCGGCGCGCAACCTGCTCAGCCACGCCGACGACCTGATGCAGCAGGCGCAGGAGATCAGCCAGTCGCTGCGCGGCACGGTAACGCTGGGCTGCTTCACCACCATCGCGCCGATCCTGCTGCCGCGGCTGCTGAGTGCGCTGCGTGCCAGCTACCCGGAGCTGGAAGTGAACCTGCTGGAGGGCGACACCCAGCAATTGCAGAATGCGCTGCTGGGCGGCCAGATCGAACTGGCGCTGCTGTATGACCTGGGGCTGCCGGACACGCTGCACAAGCTGCCGCTGTCCGGCGCCCGCCCCTACGTGCTGGTGGCGGCCGACCACCCGTTGGCCGCACGCGGCAGCGTGTCGCTGGCCGAGCTGGCGGAGGAGCCGCTGGTGCTGCTGGACCGGCCGCACAGCCGCGAATACTTTCTGGGGCTGTTCCGCCAGCAGGGGCTGGAGCCAAAGGTGCGCCACCGCACCATCAACTTCGAGCTGGTGCGCGGGCTGGTGGCGGCGCACTTCGGCTACGCGCTGCTGAACCTGCGGCCGAATGTGGATGTGAGCTACGACGGAGGCAAACTGGCCTACCTGGAAATTGCCGACGATGTACCCAAACTGCCCATCGTGCTGGCCTGGCCGCAGGAGCTGAAGCTCACCCGCAAGGCCGAGGCGTTGCGCGCCGGCTGCCTGCAGCTGCTGGGCGCCGCACTGGCGGCGGATTGACCCTGCCGGCTGGCGCTAGCCGCTGACCAGCCGCAGCTTCTGGTGGGTAACTACGGCGGCGAGAACGTCCGCCTGCGCCAGCCGGTGGCGCGGCTGGAAAGCGATAATTACGACTTCCTGCTGGGCTGCCTGCTGGATGGCCACGGCCTGCAGTTCCTGCCCACCTGGAGCGCGGCGCCCTATCTGCAGCGCGGCGAGCTGGTGGAGGCCGGCGGCGGGCAGTGGCAGCTGCAGAGCGCCTTCGGCCCCTGGGTGCACGTGCTGTACCTGCCGCACCGGCGCAGCACGCGCAAGGTGAAGGTGTTCATCGACATCCTGAAAACCTGCCTGGCCGAATGCGGGCTGAGCTCCCCCCGCCGGCTAGGCTTGTACCAACCAGACCGGCACAAAAAATGCCCTGGCACGGGCGAGCATGGCCGAAGTGCGCGGTAAACCTGCCGCAGTTCGGCACTCTGCTTACTGGCGGCGCTGGCCAGGCTGTTGCCGGCTCGACGGTGCCGGTGACAAGTCATCCGCCAAAGCGGAAGTTGGATGACCAAGCCCCACATTTCCGCGTTGTGCCCGATGCGGAAGTTGGCGAGGTCTGCGTAAAGTGTCAGCAAGTGCTGCGCAACGCCCGGCTTCAGCGCGCAAGCGGCGTGTCGGCCATTGTATCGCGCACGGTGAACACGCTCTCAAGATGGTCGCGATAGCAGCGGTGCAGTTCGGTGTGAAGACACATCGCCCGGTGGTATGCAATTCGCGCCCGCGGATCTGCACGCGATATTGTCACCCCATCGCCTTCGGATTCGCGCCACCATCAGCGCGTGTAATGATCCAGAAACATCGCCACGCTGCGAGCAGCCAGCGCGCGCCGCGCGTCCGCATCGAGCGGCGGCGCCATTTGCAGCAGCTGGGGCCAGAAGCAGCTGCCCTTGATGAGGCTGTGCAATTGCTCGCTGGCAATCTCCTGCTCGAACTCGCGCAACCGCGTGTCGCCTCGCGCCACACCCAGCCAGCGGCTGACGGCGGTTTCCTGCGCAGCCATCACTGCCATCGCGTCGGTCAGCGCCTCCGGGTGATAGAAAAAATGCCCCAGTGCGATGCGCGCCAGCTCCAGGTACTCGGGGTTGCAGATGACCTCGATCTCGGCCTCAACCACCTCCCTTAGCTGTGCGTCCAGCGGCGCCTGCGCGTCGTACCGCACCTCGATCTGCTGCATCGAACGCTGCCACAGCTCGGCAATCAGGTAGGCGACCAGCGCTTCCTTGCTCTTGAAGTGGTTGTACACCGTGCGTTTGGACACCTCGGCCATGGCCGCCAGTGCGTCCATGCTGGTGGCCTGCACGCCATTCTCGCGAAAAGCGCGCCTGGCCGCGTCGAGGATGGCGCGGCGTTTTTCCTCGCTGCGCGTTGGCTTGGCATCGGTCACGGCGACATCCCTCGAAAGAAAACCGAATAGTACACCAAGCGGTGTACTTTTTCATTTTCCACAAGTACACTACACGGTGTAGTTGATTTACAAACCACCCAGTGTCTTTGACCTCTACGGGAGTCTGCCCATGCCCACCACCACCCTGCTCGGCACCAGCGATGCCATCCGCTCGCACCATGCGCCCAAGCAATTCCGCAATCAGCAGCTCGACTACCGCACCGGCTTCGGCCAGGTCATCGACATCGCCCTGGCCTATCTGCGCACCAAGCGCAGCGAGCCCAACCCGCTTGGCGCCATGCCGATGCGCACGTTGCGCATGGCCGAGCTGCCGGCCGATGGCGCCACCACGCTGGTGCGGCTTGGGCATTCCTCGATGCTGATCCGCATCGATGGCCACTACCTGCTGACCGACCCGGTATTCAGCGAGCGCGCCTCGCCGCTGCAGTGGGCCGGGCCGAAGCGCTTCCACCCGGTGCCGCTCAGCATTGACGAGCTGCCGCCGATCAAGGCGGTGATCCTGAGCCACGACCACTACGACCACCTCGACAAACACACGGTGCTGGCACTGGACAGCAAGGTGGAGCGCTTCATCACCCCGCTGCGGGTGGGCGATCACCTCAAACGCTGGGGCATCGCCGCCGACAAGATCATCGAGCTGGACTGGTGGCAGCAGGCCGAACTCGGCTCGCTGCGCTTCACCGCCACGCCCGCCCAGCATTTTTCCGGCCGCGGCCTGCGCGATCGCGACCGCACCCTGTGGGCCAGCTGGGTCATCGCAGGCAGCCGGGAGCGGCTGTTCTTCAGTGGCGACTCGGGCTATTTCCCCGGCTTTCGCGAGATCGGCGAGCGCTGCGGCCCGTTCGACGTCACCATGATCGAGACCGGCGCCTACAACGCGCTGTGGAGTGACATCCACATGCTGCCGGAGCAGAGCGTGCAGGCCCATATCGACCTGCGCGGCAAGGCGATGCTGCCAATCCACAACAGCACCTTCGACCTCGCGCTGCACGACTGGCACGAGCCGCTGGAGCGGGCCAGCGCCATTGCCGCAGCACGAGGCGTCACCTTGCTCACCCCGCTGATCGGCGAGCCGTTGGCACTGAACGCCGCCAGCACCGGCACGGCATGGTGGCGCACGCAGCCGGCCCCGGCACAGGGACAACTGGCCTGGCAGCCATGAAACGACGGCAGCACGTTTTCACTACACACGGGCGCTGACCGCAGCGCTCGAGCCGGCCGACGCCTGCAGGTTGGCCGCATCGATGCGCAGTCATGGCAAGCCTGTTGCGCCGCGCCGCTGAGCAATGCGTAACGGTGCGACACACTTGTTAGCCATGGCGACATGGCCGTGCTGTTCGGGCCGGCGGTTTGTTACGGTTTTGTTTCCGGAATCATTCCGGCACAACAAAATATAAGGACAAACATCAATGAAGAGTCTCCTGAACACCGCACGTCTTACCTTGCTGGCAGGCAGCCTGGCATGGGGCGCCGCCGCCCATGCCGACAATGCGGCCAACGGCAACCTGCTGGTTTCCGCCGTGGCCTGGAAGCAGACCGCCGCCGAATACAAGGCGCTGTACTACCAGGCCTACAACCTGGCGCGGATGCAGCTGGATCGTGCGCTGGCCAGCCAGAAAAGTGGCGACAAGCCGCTGGCGGTGATTACCGACATCGACGACACCATCCTCAATGCCAGCAACTACTGGGGCTACCTGATCAACAACGGCCAGGACTTCTTCGATGACGCAGTGTGGGACCGCTGGGTGCCGCGCAACCAGTTCACCGCCATGCCGGGCGCGCTGGATTTCTTCAATTACGCCAAATCGCGTGGTGTGGAAGTGTTCTATGTCAGCAGCCGTGACCAGGGCGACAAGACTTTCGACTATGCGCTGGGCAACCTGAAAGCGCTCGGCTTCCCCTACGCCGATGCCGAGCATGTCACCATCCTGCGCGAAAGCTCCAACAAAGAGCCGAAGCAGAACGAGATCGCCCAGCGCTACAACGTGGTAGTGATGCTGGGCGACAACCTCAACGACTTCCGCCGCAAGTACTACGTGAAGAATGTCGACGAGCGCACCAAGCTGATGGAGGAAGACCGCGAGCTGTTCGGCAGCAAGTTCATCATCATGCCCAACCCCACCGACGGCCACTGGGTCCGCGCCATCTTCGGCGACTCCGAGCCGCCGGCCACCGATGCCAATCGCGCCAAGTTCCGCGAGGCCGCCAGCAAATCCGCCTGGCAGCCCTGAGCCGGCATCCGTTCCCTGAAAGCAGCCAGCCGGCAGGCTGGCTTTTTTCATGCCGCGCGTGCCAGGGCTGCCGCCCCCACCGCGGGCAGTCGCCTGCTCGGCGCAGCCGGCTCCCGGCCCGGCCAGGCAAAGCCACCTATACTTAACAGCAGCCCATGCTGCTGACAGCGCCATCCACGCCGGGTGACGTCTGACAATCCGTTTGATCTGCCGATGGCAGCATGCAGTGCATGACATCTTCGCAATGGGCAGGTCGCCATTCAATGCGGGAGATGGACATGCTCATCGATTCAAGCTGGCTGCTTACTGCCGTTATCGTGCTGGCGGTCGTCTGGCTCTCCGCCGCGTCGATCCGCATCTTCCGTGAATATGAACGCGGCGTTGTGTTTACCCTTGGCCGCTTCTGGCGGGTTATGGGGCCGGGGCTGGTCATCATCATTCCGGCGATCCAGAAATCCATCCGGGTCGATTTGCGTACCGTGGTGCTGGAAGTGCCGACGCAGGACGTGATTTCGCGCGACAACGTTTCGGTAAAAGTCAGCGCCGTTGTCTACTTGCGGGTTACCGATCCGGAAAAGGCCATCATCCAGGTGGTGGACTACCTCAACGCCACCAGCCAGCTGGCGCAAACCATGCTGCGCTCGGTACTGGGCAAACACCTGCTCGACGACATGCTGGCCGAGCGCGAGAAGCTCAACACCGATATCCAGCAGGCGCTGGATGCGCAAACCGACTCCTGGGGCATCAAGGTGTCCAATGTGGAAATCAAGCAGGTAGACCTGACCGAATCCATGATCCGCGCCATTGCCCGTCAGGCCGAAGCCGAGCGCGAACGGCGCGCCAAAGTGATTCATGCCGAGGGGGAATTGCAGGCCTCCGAGCAACTGTTCCAGGCTGCCAAGGTGCTGGCGCAGGAACCGCAGGCCATCCTGCTGCGCTACCTGGAAACGCTGACCGTGATCGGCGCGGACAAGAACACCACCATCGTGTTTCCCCTGCCCATGGATCTGATTGCCTCGCTGGAGGAAAAATTCAAGAACAGCGCCAAGGGCGGCTGAGTCGCCCCCAGGCTGGCGTTAGCTCGCGCAAGCACCAAGCCGGCCTTCCGGCCGCGCCCCCGGCAACAGCCGGCATGACCCGGCCGATCCGCAAGCGCATGTTGCCGCTCAAGCCTGGGCGCGGTTACGCGACCGCAGGCCGACCAGGGTAAACAGCAGCCAGAATGCCTGCGACACCACCGCCGCCAGGTTGAAATCATAGGCCAGGGAATACAGGCTGCAGACGCCGCCAAGCAGATTCAGGCCGGCATAACGTCTTGTATCCATCCTGAGCTTGCGCAACTGCAGCAGCGCATAGGCACCGACATAGCATGCGGTACCAAACAGCCCGACCAATACATGGAATGCCATAACCTTCAATCTGCATTATTTTTTTGAGGGAATATTTGCCGGCCAGTCACTGCCAGCAACCAGAAGGGCCGCAATTGAACCGCCCCGCAATACTCGTTCCGCCCTGTGCCACGGAGAGCGACCCTATACCAACCGCGCCGCCAGCATCACCGCCATGCCGGATAAAAATGGCAGCCAGGGGTTGCGCGACAGGCACACCGAAACCACAACGGCGATCGCGGCGAGGAGTTTCGGGCTGAATGGCTGCAAGGCACCGCCTACCAGCACGATGTCCGGGGCAATAATGGCCGCCAGCGCCGCGGCCGGGGCATAGCGCAGCGCCCGCTGAACCCACGGCGCCAGCTGCACCTGCTGCCCCGCCACGATAAAGCTGCAGCGCGGCAACAGGGTAGCGGCGCCGATAAGGCCGATCATGCTCCACAGCAAGAATGCATCGCTAACCATGTGCCGATTTTTCCCTTTGCAAATATTCGGCGACAAAGCCGGCGGCCATGCCCAGCACAATCGCCACAAACAGCCCCAGGCGCAGCGGCAGTCCATGCAGCAGCACCGCCGTGCCGCCACCGACCAAGGCGGCCAACAGCATCGGCCGTTGCCGCACCATCGGAACCAGCAGCACCAGCATGGCGATCGTCGCCATGAACTCCAGCGACCAGCCTTGCGGAACAACGTCCGCCAGCAGGATGCCGGCCAGGCTGCTGGCCTGCCACAGCGCCCAATTCCAGAGCGAAGGAGCAAGGTAGTAGCCCAAACGCCAGTCGGTGCGCTCCTCGCGCAACAGGCGGCTGGCGCAGGCGGCCACCACGCCGTCACTCAATAGATAGCCGGACAGCCAGCGCAGTCGCTTTCCCACACCGTTGAAGGCGGGCGCCAGGATCGCGCTGAAAATCAGAAAACGCAGATTCAAGGCCAGCGCCGTGAGCACGATCAGCCAAGCCGGGGCACCGCTGACGATCAGCGGCAAGGTGCCCAGCTGTGCCGTGCCACCGAACACGATAATGCTCATCCCCATGGCTTCGAGGAAGGAAAAGCCGGCATCGCGCATGGCGATGCCGGTAACCAGGCCCCACGGCAGCAGCCCCAGCGAATAGGGCAGATAGTAAGAAAACCCTTCGCGCGCGCCCTGCCGGAATGCAGTGTTCACAAGCTGGATTGCAGCATTACGGATCATTGCTCCCTCACGTCACGTAAACGGCCTGGCCCGGCGCTTAGCACAGCGGCGGCGACTGCCAGCACAGACCGCTGCGGCCCGCCGACATGACTACAGCGTATCAAGATCGGCCACGGCGGCTGGTTACATTTTCTGCACCCTTTCACCTACTTTTGGTAATGCCGTTGCGGCCTGCCCTTCCCCGGCCATCGCACGCAACCGCGGCGAGAAGACCGCCACGCAAGGCGGAGGCACGCGCACGGCCGCCGCGCCGGCCTTCGTCAGCGTGCTGGCGCACGCCCGGCACCTCCGCGCGCGGCGGCGAAGCGGTGATAGACACAAAAACTTTTGACAGTCTACAATTTGTAGACAACAGAAAATTATCGGCAGGAGCACCCATGAGCGACGCAGCGCCACCGGCCGGTCAAGCCAGCGCCCCCCGCACCTCGGACCGCAAAGTTGCCCTGGCACAGGTACTGCGGCAGCGCATTCTGACCATGGAACTGGCGCCCGGCGCCGTGCTGGATGAACAGGCACTGAGCGAGGAGTTCGGTCTGTCCCGCCCGCCGGTGCGCGAGCTGATGCGACAGATGGCGGCCGAAGGCTATATCGAGCTGGAGGCCAATCGCGCCGCCCGGGTGGCGTCCATGAACTACCAGTCGCTGCGCAATTTTTTCCTGGCGGCACCGCTGCTGTATACCGCCACCACCAAGCTGGCGGCGCTGGATGCCACCCCCGCCGAGATCGGCAACCTGAAAGCCATCCAGGCGCAATTCCGCAATGCGGTTAACAGGGGCGATGTTGACAGCCGGGTGTATTACAACGACCAGTTTCACCTGGCCATCGGCAAAATGGCGCACAACCCATACTTGCTGCCCAGCCTTAACCGTTTATTGATCGACCATGCCCGGCTGGCAAAAACCTTCTACCAGCCCAATAACCGCCACATGCAGGACGACCTGGCCGCCGCAGTGCAACAGCACGATGAAATAATAGAAGCCATCGAGCGACGTGATGCCGATGCCGCGGTGGAGATAGTCCGCGCACACCTTGATCTGTCGCGGCGCAATATGGCCATGTATGTCACCCCGGAAGGGCTGGACATTCCGCTAGAAGTCTAAAAAACATAACACCGGCAATCGACGCCTGCCCGTGGCGCACAGTTAAAACCAGCACCGCCGCATCGAAAGCCAAACCGGCACACACGCAGCACAGGAAAGCCATGAAAAGCCATCAATCACCGAGCCAGGAATCCAGGACAAAGCCGCTCTCTGTCGCTTTTGTGCTTTCCCCCGACTTTACCCTCAGCGCCTTTTCCAACTTTGTCGACGCGCTAAGGTTGGCCGCAGACGACGGCGACTTCAGCCGCCAGATACGCTGCAAATGGAAGGTGCTCAGCTACAACAGCCAGCCGATCAGATCCAGCTGCGGCGTCGAAATCTCGCCCACCTCGGAGCTGATTGACCCCAGCGCCTTTGATTACATCGTCGTGGTCGGCGGGCTGCTGCATTCCGGCAAAAAGATCGCGCCGGCGTTGATCGGCTATCTGAAGAAAGCGGCCGAGCAGAACATCCCGCTGGTCGGCGTCTGCACCGGCAGTTTCATCCTGGCCCGCGCCGAGCTGATGAATGGCTACAAGACCTGCGTCAGCTGGTTTCACCACCAGCAGTTCGAGTCGGAGTTTCCCAAGCTGCACGTGTACGCCGACAGCCTGTACATCAATGACGGCAACCGCATCACCTGCGCCGGCTCGGCAGGCGTCATGCACCTTGCGGCCAACATCATCGAGAAACACTGCGGCAAGCATGAAGCCTCGCGCGCGCTGCGCATCATGCTGGAAGAATATCCGCTGTCGGAAAAATCGCCGCAGCCGCAGCCGTTCGTGCAGACCAAGATCACCAATATCAATGTCCACAAGGCCATCTTGCTGATCGAACGCAATATCAGCACGCCGCTGTCGATGGAAGAAATCGCCAGCCGCGTCAATTTAAGCCACCGCCACCTGGAAAGATTGTTCCAGAAGGAAATCGGCCTCTCCCCGGCGGAATTCTCGATAAAAATCAGAATCAACCATGCCAGGAACCTGCTAATCAACACGAGCAACCAGGTATCGTTCATTGCCATGGAATGCGGCTTTCTGGACACCTCGCATTTCTCGCGCCGTTTCAGAACGGAATTCGGCAAAACGCCGACCGAAATCAGAAAAGAAGCGCTGCTGCAGCAACAAAAGAAATAAGCGCCCGCCGGCAAGATTACCCCCGCAAGGCAAGCCCGTTTAATCACGGCTTGCCTTGATCATTTCCAGCCGCCCCCTGCCCCGCTGCGGCCGCCGCACCTAGTTAGCCGCCAGCAAAACTGCGCATCCCAACCAGCACATTACTGGTCGCGCAGCGGCAAGTTCCGGCCGCGCGCTCGTAGTCCAATGCAAAACAGTCACATTTGGCACACCACCTAGCAACGCCCCCAAGCCGCCATTACCAGTGCACCGTCGTCTGGGGCCGCATGGCGCGGGGAGTGCATCAGGCTGTCGGCAGCAGCAGCGTCCGGCAGGCGCGCAAACCCATATGGCCGGCCGAGATGCTGGGGCTATTTTTCATATTGAAGCGACATGAACTCTATCCGCAGCATCCTGATCGCCAACCGCAGCGAAATCGCCATCCGCGTCATGCGCGCCGCCAGCGAAATGAAC
>NZ_JBHRXN010000016.1:0-947 GCF_042648525.1 Vogesella facilis | reverse complement strand
ACCTGCCCGCCCGGCATTTCGTGGTGGTACACCGCGGCGGTGCCGGCGCGCATGTCGGCTTCGAACGGCGCGTAGCTGCGGCGCACCTGCTCCCAGTAGTCCGACAGCTGCTGCAGCCCCTGCGGGTCCAGCCCGCTGTCGCGCGGCCCGCCGGCCAGCGCGGCGACGATGGCGCCCATGTTCGGCTGCGAGGTCAGCCCGCTCATGGCGTCCAGCGCCGCATCCACCGCATCGACGCCGGCGTCGATGGCAGCCAGCACGCTGGCGGCGGCAATGCCGGAGGTGTCGTGGGTGTGGAAGTGGATCGGCAGGCCGACTTCCTGCTTCAGCGCCGTCACCAGTGCCGACACCGCGCGCGGCTTGCAGATGCCGGCCATGTCCTTGATGGCGATGATGTGGGCGCCGGCCTGTTCCAGTTGCTTGGCCATGTCCACGTAGTAGCGCAGGTTGTAGCGCGGACGGCTGCTATCGAACAGGTCGCCGGTGTAGCAGATGGCGGCTTCGCACAGCGCGCCGGATTCGCGCACCGCGTCCATCGCCACGCGCATGTTGTCCACCCAGTTCAACGAGTCGAACACGCGGAACAGGTCGACGCCGCCGGCAGCCGCCTGCTGGATGAAGTGGCGGACGACGTTGTCCGGGTAGTTGGTGTAGCCCACCGCGTTGGAGGCACGCAGCAGCATCTGCAGCAGGGTGCCGGGCACCGTCTGGCGCAATGCGGCCAACCGTTGCCACGGGTCTTCCTGCAGGAAGCGCATCGCCACGTCGAACGTCGCCCCGCCCCAGCATTCCAGCGACAGCAGCTGCGGCGCCAGCTTGGCGTAGTACGGCGCAATCGCCAGCATGTCGGTGCTGCGCATGCGGGTGGCAAACAGCGACTGGTGCGCGTCGCGCATGGTGGTATCGGTGATCAGCACCTGCGGCTGCTCGCGCAGCCACTGCGCGAA
>NZ_JBHRXN010000015.1:0-38364 GCF_042648525.1 Vogesella facilis | reverse complement strand
AAACGGGCTATCGCCGGTAGAGTTTGAGAAGCAATATTTCCAACGGCTCAAGAGTGTCTAGAGAAGCTGGGGCGATTCACTGGGGCGATTCAGAAGCCCTAAACGGTAAACCCTCTGAGCCAAAAACCTTTTTCAAGATTGCTAATCATGCGAGAAATTCATCTAAGCACATGGATGGTGCAACTGATGTTGAGTTTCGATCATGGCCTCAAAAAGATGCGAAGGACATACTCGGACGGGCCGTAGATAACTACTACAACCTTATGTCCCATGAAGACTTGCCAGAAACCCCAAATGTGCGACGGTTTTTACTTTCTCGTGATACATAAAATGCATAACTTGTCGGTCAACCGAACCCGCCTCTGGCGGGCCGGTTACCTCTAACGTTAGTGTCCACTTTTTCATGAAGGCATCGACTGCTTTGGGTCGGTAGCCGCCATTGGCCAAAACTTGAGTCAATGACCGCTAAGGCCGAAAAGCGGTCAGGACTTCACCATGAGACGGATTGTGTTCAGCGGCCTAAAAATAGCAAATGGCCTCCAAACTTGGAGGCCATTTGCTAATCTGAATGTAGAGAGCAGAATCCCAAAAATCTAGAAAAGTGGGAAAAATCTAGATATTCGTGGGATCCTACAAAATTAAACGTCAATATTCCGCGCAATCAAGGCGTTACGTTCGATGAATTCGCGACGTGGCTCCACGTTATCACCCATCAGGGTGGTGAATACATCGTCGGCGGCCATGGCGTCTTCGATTTTCACTTTCAGCAGGCGGCGCACGGTCGGGTCCATGGTGGTTTCCCACAGCTGACCGGGGTTCATCTCGCCCAGACCCTTGTAACGCTGGATGGACAGGCCCTTGCGTGCCTCGGCCAGCAGCCAGTCCAGCGCGTCGCCAAACTCGGCCACCGGCTTGACGGTGTCGCCGCGTTTCACCGTGGCGCCGTCACGCAGCAAGCCCTGCAGCATGTCGCCGGTTTTCACCAGCACTTCGTAGTCGGCGGTGTCGAGGAAGTCCTGGTCCAGCACCGTTACCTGCACGTTGCCATGCAGCTTGCGGGTGATCTTGATCAGCCATTCGTCGTTCTTTTCGTCGCGCAGCACGCTGAGCGCGATCAGCTCCTCCGGCAGCACCGCGGCCAGCGCGCTGCGGGCGGCGTTGGCGACGGTTTCGCTGTCCAGCGCGATGCGGCCAACCTTCAGCAGTGCGTGCAGCACCAGCGGGTCCACCACGCGGCTTTCGCGCTCGATGGCGGCGCGGGCCTGCAGGTACTGGCGCGCGATCTCGGCCAGGGTGTCGCCGGACAGGGCGGCTTCGCCGGCAGCCGGCACCAGTTCGGACTTGTCCAGCGCCAGCTGCAGCAGGTACTGGTTCAGCTCGAAGTCGTCCTTCAGGTAGCGCTCCTGCTTGCCGTGCTTGGCCTTGTACAGCGGCGGCTGGGCGATGTAGATGTGGCCGCGCTCCACCAGCTCCGGGGTCTGGCGGTAGAAGAAGGTGAGCAGCAGGGTGCGGATGTGCGCGCCATCCACGTCGGCATCGGTCATGATGATGATGCGGTGGTAGCGCAGCTTGTCCGGGTTGTATTCGTCCTTGCCGATGCCGCAGCCCAGCGCGGTGATCAGGGTGGCCACTTCCTGGCTTTGCAGCATCTTGTCGAAGCGGGCGCGTTCGACGTTGAGGATCTTGCCCTTCAGCGGCAGGATGGCCTGGAACTTGCGGTCGCGGCCCTGTTTGGCGGAGCCGCCGGCGGAGTCACCCTCGACCAGGTACAGTTCGGACATCGCCGGGTCTTTTTCCTGGCAATCCGCCAGTTTGCCGGGCAGGCCCAGGCCGTCCATCACGCCCTTGCGGCGGGTGATTTCGCGCGCCTTGCGCGCGGCTTCGCGGGCGCGGGCGGCTTCCACGATCTTGCCGGTGATGATCTTGGCTTCGTTGGGGTTTTCCAGCAGGAAGTTCTTCAGCGCCTCGTTCACCACTTCGTTCACTACCGGGCCGATTTCGCTGGAGACCAGTTTGTCCTTGGTCTGGCTGCTGAACTTCGGGTCCGGCAACTTTACCGACAGCACGCAGGTAAGGCCTTCGCGCATGTCGTCGCCGGTGGTGTCGACCTTGGCCTTCTTGGCCACTTCGCTCTCTTCGATGTAGCCGTTGAGGGTGCGGGTCATCACCTGGCGCAGCGCGGTGAGGTGGCTACCGCCGTCACGCTGCGGGATGTTGTTGGTGAAGCACTGCACGTTCTCCTGGTAGGAGTCGTTCCACTGCATCGCCACTTCCACCGTCATGCCGTCTTTTTCGCCGATGCCGTAGAACACCTTGTTATGCAGCGGGTTCTTGTTGCGGTTCATGTAGCCGACAAAGCCGGCTACGCCGCCGGAGAAGGCGAAGTTTTCTTCCTTGCCGTTGCGCTCGTCGATCAGGGTGATGGCCACGCCGTCGTTGAGGAAGGACAGTTCGCGGATGCGCTTGGCCAGGATGTCGAAGTGGAATTCGATCTTGCCGAAGGTGGCTTCGCTGGCGTGGAAGGTCACCTGGGTGCCGCGGTGGTTGGTGTGGCCGGTCATGGTGAGCGGCGCCACGGCTTCACCGTGGTTGAACTCCATTTCGTGCACCTGGCCGTTGCGCCAGATCTTGAGCTTGAGCCAGTCGGACAGCGCGTTCACTACCGACACGCCCACGCCGTGCAGGCCGCCGGAGATCTTGTAGCTGTTGCTGTCGAACTTACCGCCGGCGTGCAGGATGGTCATGATGACCTCGGCTGCCGAGCGGCCTTCTTCCGGGTGGATGTCGGTAGGGATGCCACGGCCGTTGTCTTCCACCGAAATGGATTCATCCGGGTGGATGGTGACTTTGATGGTGTCGGCGTGACCGGCCAGTGCTTCGTCAATAGCGTTGTCCAGCACTTCGAACACCATGTGGTGCAGACCGGTGCCGTCCTGGGTATCGCCAATGTACATGCCGGGGCGCTTGCGGACTGCGTCCAGACCCTTGAGGACCTTGATGCTGTCTGCGCCGTATTCCTGTTCGCTCATAAAACCACTCTTGTCTTGATTCGTCCGGGGCTTGCCGCCCTACCGGTTGCGGCCAACGTTGGCCGCAACAGCGCGCGCAAGGCTTGCCCTGCGCGCCTGCCCACGCATCAGATGCGCATCGGCATCACGATGTACTTGAAGTTGCTGTTGTCCGGAATGGTGACCAGCGCCGAGCGGGTGCCATCGCCGAAGGCCAGCTGCAGGGTGTCGGCCGGCAGGTTGGTCAGCACGTCCAGCAGGTAGTTGATGTTGAAGCCGATTTCCAGCTCGCCGCCCTGGAAGGCGATTTCCAGCTCTTCTTCCGCTTCTTCCTGCTCGCTGTTGGTACACAGGATGGACATCGCCCCCGGCTTGAGCACCAGGCGCACGCCGCGGAATTTCTCGTTGGCCAGGATGGCGGCACGCTGCAGCGCCTGCAGGAAGGTAACGCGCTCGATCAGGAAGATCTTGTCGTTATCCAGCGGGATCACACGGTTGTAGTCGGGGAACTTGCCGTCCACCACCTTGCTGATGATCACGGTGCTGCCGAAGCTGAAGCGCACCTGGTTGGACAGCAGCTCGATGTTGATCTGCTCGTCGCTGTCCTGCAGCAGCTTGTACAGCTCGAGGATGGTCTTGCGCGGCAGGATCACTTCGCTCTTGGCCAGGCTGGCCTCGATGTCGGCGCAGGCGAACGCCAGGCGGTGGCCGTCGGTGGCGATCAGGCGCACCTGGTTGCCCTCGGTCTGCAGCAACAGGCCGTTGAGGTAGTAGCGGATGTCCTGCACTGCCATCGCGTACTGCACCTGGGCGATCAGGCGCTTCAGGTCGCGCTGGCTCAGCTGGAAGCTGGCCTCGGCGGCGCTGCCGGCGGTCAGCAGCGGGAAGTCGTCGGCCGGCAGGGTCTGCAGGTTGAAGCGGCTCTTGCCGGCTTTCAGCGTCAGGCGGCCAGCATCCTGCTGTTCCAGGGTCACGGTGGCGTTGCCGGGAATGGCGCGCAGGATGTCCTGCAGCTTCTTGGCCGAGGTGGTCAGGCGGAAGGCCTCGCCAGCCATGTCGTCCGGGCTGGCGGTGGTGATCTGGATTTCCAGGTCGGTGGCGAGAAAGCTCACCGCGTCGGCCTTTTTCTCGATCAGCACGTTGGACAGGATCGGCAGGGTGTGGCGGCGCTCGACGATGCCGGTGACAGCCAGCAGGGGTTTGAGCAGCGCGTCGCGTTCGGCTTGCAGAATCAGCATGTGCAGACTCCCGGGTTACAGGTTCGTTTAATCGGTTTCAGTTACGCAGCATGGCCAGCAGCGTATCGTAATCGTGCGCTATGTCACCATCACTACCGCGCATCTCGGCAATGGTCTTGCAGGCATGCAGCACGGTGGTGTGGTCGCGGCCGCCAAAGGCGTCGCCGATATTGGGCAGGCTCAGCGAAGTCAGCTCCTTGGCCAGCGCCATCGCTACCTGGCGCGGACGGGCGATGTCGCGGCTGCGCTTCTTGCTGTGCATGTCCGACAGCTTGATCTTGTAGTACTCGGCCACCGTCTTCTGGATGGCATCGATGGTGACCTGGCGGTTGCCGGCGGCCAGGATGTCCTTCAGCGCTTCCTTCACCAGCTCCATGGTGATCGGCTGGCTGGTGAAGCGGGCGTAGGCCACCACGCGCTTGAGCGCGCCTTCCAGCTCGCGCACGTTGCTGCGCACGTTCTGGGCGATGAAGAACGCCACGTTGTGATCCAGCTTGGTGTTGTCGGCCTCGGCCTTCTTCATCAGGATCGCCACGCGCATTTCCAGCTCCGGCGGCTGGATTTCCACCGTCAGGCCCCAGCTGAAGCGCGAGATCAACCGTTCCTCCATGCCCTCGATCTGCTTGGGGTAGCTGTCGCAGGTCATGATCACCTGCTTGCCGCCCTCGATCAGCGCGTTGAAGGCGTAGAAGAATTCTTCCTGGGTGCGGTTCTTGCCGGCAAAGAACTGGATGTCGTCGATCAGCAGCAGGTCCAGCGAGTGGTAGTAGCGCTTGAACTCGTCGAAGGCCTTGTGCTGATAGGCGCGCATGATGTCGGCGACGTAGCGCTCGGCATGAATGTAGCGGATGCGCGCCTGCGGGTTCTTGGCATACACGTGGTTGCCGATGGCCTGGATCAAGTGGGTCTTACCCAGACCCACGCCGCCGTAGACGAACAGCGGGTTGTAGGCGGCATCGCCCGGGTTTTCGGCGATCTGCAGCGCGGCAGCGCGCGCCAGCTGGTTGCCCTTACCGGTCACCAGGGTGTCGAAGGTGAACGCCGGGTTGAGGCGGGTGCTCTCGTGTCCTCCGCCAATGGCCTTCAGCGCGGTCTGCTTCGGCGAGGCCGCCACCGCCGGCGCTAGCGACTTGTCGGCGCCGACATCGACCGCGGCCACGTTGGCCGCACCGGCCGCCGCCGGGGCGGCACCGGCGCGGGCGCTGCTCTTGGGCGGCGTCGGCGCGGCCGGGGCGGCGCCGGCCGGCGCACCGATGCGCAGCTCCACCGGCAGTTCGCCCAGCAGTTCGATCGCCAGCGCCTCGATGCGCGCCAGGAAGCGATCCTTGATGAACTGCAGGATGAAGCGGTTGGGCGCGTACAACACCACCGCCTCCTCGGCCACTTCGGCGGCCAGAGGGCGGATCCAGGTGTTGAATTGCTGCGAGGAGAGTTCTTCCTCAAGCCGCGTCAGGCACAGGGGCCAGAATTGTTCCGGTTCGGTCATCAATGAGTCATTAAAAACAAAATCCCGCCGCAGACAGTTTTGGCGCGGCGGGAACAGCTGCCGGCGGGTGACCGACAACGTTTTATTTGGGGTTCTGCTGAGGGGGCCGGGTTGCGCGCCGCCAGTAGCAGGCAGCGGGGACAGACTCGGCAGCAGAGCGGCATCTGCAAGAGGGGTAATTCTATAGTGTTTGATCAAAGTTATCCACAGCACTGCAAGCTTTTTACGCAGCGCGCCCGCCAGACCGACGTCATGGACTGACGAAAATCAAACAGCTGTTCTGTGGCGCGGCCACCCGCCCGGCCCGCGTCGCGACGGCCGCCCCCGTCGACAAGGTTGACAAAAGGCGGTTTTATCTGTGTAATCACGCGTTTATTTCCGTTTCGAAACAGGAAAATCATCATGAAACGTACTTACCAGCCGTCCAATACCCGTCGCAAGCGCACCCACGGTTTCCTCGTTCGTTCCAAGACCCGCGGTGGTCGCGCCGTTCTGGCCGCCCGTCGTGCCAAGGGTCGCAAGCGTCTGGCTGTATAACGCTTGGATCACACCTTTCGCCGTGCGCACCGGCTTTTGAAAACGGATGAGTTCTCATCCGTTTTTCATTTGCGCAACGCGCGCAGCAATACACTGTTCCAGGTGTACGCCCGGCCCAACGGCCTGGATCACCCGCGACTGGGGCTGGTAGTCGGCAAGAAGGTCGCCAAGCGCGCCAATCGCCGCAACTACATCAAGCGCACGGTCCGCGAGTGGTTTCGCCAGCACCGCGACACGCTGCCGGCGATGGATTTCGTGGTGCGCTCACGCCAGGCCTATCACCGTGACGAATACCATGACGCCATCGCAGCGTTGGCCGCACTCTTTGCTAAACTAGCGCGATGTCGCAACTCCTGATCCTGCTGGTGCGTTTCTACCAGCTGGCCATCAGCCCGTGGCTTGCGCCGCGGTGCCGCTACCAGCCGACCTGCTCCAGCTACGCCATCGAGGCCCTGAGAAAGCATGGCGCACTCAAGGGCGGCCTGCTTGCGACACGACGGATTTGCCGTTGTCACCCCTGGGGCGGCAGCGGTTATGACCCGGTTCCCTGACCTTTCCGGTAAGTAAGATGGACTCCAAACGACTGATCATCTTCATCGCGCTGTCCTTCGGCATTCTGCTGCTGTGGCAGAACTACTTCGCGCCGAAGCCCACCGCCAAACCCGCCGTGCACCAACAGGCCAGCGCGGCAGCCTCCGGCAATGCCGACCTGCCGGCCTCGACTGCCGCCCCGGTGGCCGACAGCGCCAAGCTGGCGCGCGGCCAACGTGTGGTGGTGGACACCGACGTGCTGCACGCCGAAATCGACACCAACGGTGGCGACCTGCGCAGCCTGCAGCTGAAAAAGCACAACGCCGCCGAGGACGCCAGCAAGCCGTTCGAGCTGTTCACCGACAAGGGTGAACGCCTGTACGTGGCGCAGACCGGCCTGATCGCCGCCGGCAATGCCGCGCTGCCGACCCACAAGACCGTGTTCACTGCCGAGCAGACCAGCTACAGCCTGCAGGGCGACAAGGTGGAAGTGAAGCTGACCGCCCCTGACGCCAATGGCGTGAAGGTCAGCAAGGTGTACACCTTCAAGAAGGGCAGCTACCTGATCGACGTGCGCTACGACATTGCCAACGGCACTGCCGCCCCGCTGTCCACCACCGCCTACTACCGCCTGCTGCGTGACGGCAAGGCACCGGAAGGCGAAGGCCGCTTTGCCCACACCTTCACCGGCCCGGCGGTATACACCGCCGAGAACGCGTTCCAGAAAGTGGACTTCTCCGATCTGGACAAAGGCAAGGCCGAGTACACCAAGAACGCCGACAACGGCTGGGTGGCGATGATCCAGCACTACTTCATGAGCGCCTGGATCCTGAAGCCGTACGAAGGCAACGCCGTGTGCGCCAACGCGCAGGCCTGCACCTTCCAGCTGGAGCCGAAAAACGGCAGCTACTCCGCCGCCGTGATGGTGAACGTGGCGCCGATCGCCGCCGGCAAGAGCGCGTCGTTCACCGTGCCGCTGTACGCCGGCCCGGAGGAATACAACCTGATCACCAAGGTGGCCGACGGCATGGCCTACGCCAAGGACTTCGGCAAGGTGCACATCTTCGCCTCGCCGCTGTTCTGGCTGCTGACCAAGCTGCACGCCATGGTGCAGAACTGGGGCTGGGCGATCGTATTCCTGACCCTGCTGGTGAAAGCCGCGTTCTACCCGCTGACCGCCGCCTCCTACCGCTCGATGGCCAAGATGAAGGCGCTGGCGCCGCGTCTGGAAAACCTGAAGCAGCAGCATGGCGACGACCGCATGAAGTTCCAGCAGGCGGTGATGGAGATGTACAAGACCGAGAAGGTCAACCCGCTGGGCGGCTGCCTGCCGATGCTGATCCAGATTCCGGTGTTCATCGGCCTGTACTGGGCGCTGCTGGCTTCGGTAGAACTGCGCCAGGCTTCCTGGATGTACATCGTCGACCTGGCCCGCCCGGACCCGTACTACATCCTGCCGGTACTGATGGCGGTGAGCATGTTCGCGCAGACCTTCCTCAACCCGCCGCCGGCCGATCCGATGCAGGCGAAGATGATGAAGATCATGCCGCTGGCGTTCTCGGCCATGTTCTTCTTCTTCCCGGCCGGCCTGGTGCTGTACTGGGTAGTCAACAACCTGCTGTCCATCAGCCAGCAGTACTACGTGAACAAGAAGATCGAAAACGCCCGCAAGGCGGCACTGCAGTCATAAGCTGCGGCCAACCTTGCAAGCTAGAATCCAAGCCCGGCCACATGGCCGGGCTTTTTGATATACCTAAGCAAGACCATGCCGCTAGCGCCCGCCCCTTGCGAGCGCTGCCGACATGGCCCTGAACCGGAAACCAGCATGAACCTCGCCTACACCCCCAGCACCATCTGCGCCGTTGCCACCGCCCCCGGGCGCGGCGGCGTCGGCGTGGTGCGCATCTCCGGCCAGCAGCTGCTGCCGTTCGCGCAGGCCATCAGCGGCGGCAAGACGCCCAAGCCGCGCTACGCCACCTACAGCGACTTTTACGCCGATGACGGCAGCGCCATCGACAATGGCCTGCTGCTGTACTTCCCCGGCCCCAACAGCTTTACCGGCGAGGACGTCATCGAGCTGCAGGGCCACGGCGGGCCGGTGGTGCTGAAGATGCTGATCAGCCGCTGCCTGCAGCTGGGCGCGCGGCTGGCGGAGCCGGGCGAATTCACCAAGCGCGCGTTCCTGAACGACAAGCTGGACCTGGCGCAGGCGGAAAGCGTGGCCGACCTGATCGACGCCGCCAGTGAAAGCGCCGCCAAGAGCGCGCTGAAATCGCTGAAAGGCGCCTTCTCGCACGAGATCCACGTGCTGGTGGACGAGCTGATCAACCTGCGCATGCTGGTGGAAGCCACGCTCGACTTCCCCGAGGAAGACATCGACTTCCTGCAGAAGGCCGACGCGGTGGGCCGGCTGCGGAATCTGCGCGGCCAGCTGCAGACGGTACAACGCACCGCGCGCCAGGGCGCGCTGCTGCGCGAAGGCATGCACGTGGTGCTGGTGGGGCAGCCCAACGTCGGCAAATCCAGCCTGATGAACGCACTGGCCGGCGACGACATCGCCATCGTCACCGACATCGCCGGCACCACCCGCGACACCGTGCGCGAGGAGATCGTGATCGACGGCGTGCCGGTTCACATCATCGACACCGCCGGCCTGCGCGATACCGACGACGTGGTGGAGCGCATCGGCATCGAGCGCACCTGGCAGGCGGTGGAACGCGCCGACCTGGCGCTGGTGCTGATCGACAGCCGCGAAGGCATCGTCGCCGACACCCAGGCCATCCTCGACAAACTGCCGGCCAGCCTGCCGCGCGTGCATGTATTCAACAAGGTGGACCTGGCCGGCGGCGAGGTTGGCCGCAGCCAGGAAGACGGCCACCCGGTGGTACGGCTGTCCGCTCGCACCCACGCCGGCGTGGACGACCTGCGCGCGCTGCTGCTGGAGATGATCGGCTACCAGGGCGAAGACGCCGGCGTATTCCTGGCGCGCGAACGCCACCTGGACGCCATCGCCCGCGCCGCCGACCACCTGGCGCTGGCCGAGCAGGACTGGCAGCTGGTGGAAATCTTCGCCGAGGAGCTGCGCATGGCGCAGAACGCGCTGTCGGAAATCACCGGCCGCTTCACCCCCGACGACCTGCTGGGCGTGATCTTCTCGCGCTTCTGCATCGGAAAGTGAATTAACATCCAACCTCGTCTGATGCCTTCCAAAACACCCACACAAGCCCCGAAATACGGGGCTTTATCCATCCAACAAAGTCCAACAGATTCCATAGACAGCCAGCTGCTTTAGGTACACAATTAGGTACACGACACCAAATTAACGGGCAAATCGTGTACCTAAATGGTGACAAAAGCTCGGCCAAACTCCCCGTTTCCGACGGTTAAACAGCCTAAGAAATACAAAGCTAACAGATACCATTTCTTCTAAACCCATTGCAATACAAGGCTTCTACGCTGAGTACGCGTGTACCTAATATGTGTACCTATTGAGGTGATCAGCCATGCCACGCCAAGCCATTCCGCTGACGGACACCAAGATCAGGGCTCTAAAGCCCAAGAACGAACGCTACCGAGTAAGCGACGCCGGCGGTCTGCTGCTCGAAGTCATGCCCAGTGGCTCCAAAATCTGGCGTTACCGCTATCAATTACACGGCGTTCGCCAAGCCCCCTTGACTATCGGCCCTTATCCCGAGATCAGCCTGGCGGCTGCTCGCAAGCAACGGGATGAATGGGCAGAGCTGGTAGCTCGCGGCGAGTCACCCAAGCGAGCAGTACAAGCGGCCAAGGCCGAGAAGCGCAACACGGTAGCTGCCTTTGCCGAAGGATGGCTTGCTGAGCAATTGGAAGGCAAGTCCACCAGTTATCAGAAAACCATGCGCCGGGTGATGGAGAAGGACGTGCTGCCCTGGCTGGGTGGCATGCCGCTGACTGAGGTGAAACCGGGTGACGTGTTGGAGCTGTGTGACCGTATCAAGTCACGTGGCTCACCAAAGATGGCGCTCCAAACCCGTAACGTCGTCAAGCGTATGTACGACTACGCCATCGCCCGCCGGATGGTGGAGAACAACCCCGCTGCCGCTCTGGTTGCGCGCTTCATTGCTACAGAAGAAAGTCGTACTCGGGCACTATCCGGTGATGAAGTTGGGAAAGTACTGCGCGCTATATACGCTTCGGACATCCGCCGTGCGCTCAAGCTCGCCCTGCATCTGCTGGTAATCACCATGGTGCGCAAGACCGAACTGACGGAAGGGAAGTGGGAAGAGATCGACCTGGAGGGTGGAGTGTGGGACATCCCGGCCGAGCGCATGAAGAAGGACCGACCGCACCGTGTGTACCTATCCCGGCAAGCCAAAGAGTTACTGCTAGAACTACGTGCCCTGGCCGGCCATTCTGCTTACCTGTTTCCAAGCACGCGCGGCAGCGATGACCGCCCGATTTCCGGCAGCACGCTGAATCAGGCCGTAAGGGCGCTCTCGCTGGACGTTCAGCATTTCGTGCTACATGACTTCCGCCGTACCGCTTCTACCCACCTGCACGAGATGGGGCATCCATCTGACGCCATTGAGAAGGCGCTCGCACACAAGATTGTTGGCATCAAAGGAGTATATAACCGTGCCCAGTATGCAGATCAACGTAAGGTGATCATGCAGGCATGGGCAGACTTTGTGCAGGCGCAAATCGAAGGAGCCAAGGTTACGCCACTCTTCAAGACGGCCTAGTTACGCAACTAAACGAAGGCCGGCACATGCGTGTCCGGCCCACTGGTGGCAGTCAATCCAGCGTTTCAGGCGCAGCTCGACTTGGGCCTGGCGGCAAGTTGAACGGTGGCCACGACCCCGTGTGCAGGCGCTTATAGCACCTGACCACTGACGGCTGGATCACATGGGGCATATCCAGATAAACGTGTGAAAACATGCTGGGCTGAGCCCAAGAGAAAGCAGTACGGATAGCGTCAACAGAAATTAGAGCATGCAGCCCCGTGAAGATTCTTTTGTTTTCAGCCAGTTATGCTTGGGCATTACACGACACACGCATTGAGCCACGCTCAAATATGCCATAGGAGTTCTCATTGTCATAGAAAAGAGTGCCAGAATCGCGTCCTCCGAACTGGTGGAGTCCACCAGTTGGAGCACATTTACCTTATAATGCAGGGCATGACTGCACAAATACACTCAGGGGTTCGTGTGCACTTCTCAGGCCACGAAACCTTTCCGCTTCGACAGATGTGGCTTAAAAAAGCTTTTGACCGAGCCACAAGTGGGGGAAGCATTCCTAAAGCTGCCTTTTCGGACGCGGACGCCATCGCGGCCTTTGGAGTCGGCAAGAATATGGTGGCCTCTATCAAGCATTGGGCGCTAGCGTGTGGCCTAATGACCGAAGCAGGTCCAAATGAGTTCAGGATTAACAAGCTCGCAACCGAAATCCTTCGTGACGGAGGATTGGACCCCTATGCGGAAAATCCAGCGACCGCGTGGCTCGTACACTGGCAACTAGCCGGGAAATGTATCCGATCGACAACATGGTATTGGCTGTTCAACCATGTGACTGCCCCTACCTTCACCCGCCAAGAGCTCGAAGAACCCTTGGCTCACTACGCCCGCAAAATCGATCTAAAGCACAGGCTCTCAACCTCGACGATTTCACGTGACTTAGAGACGTGCCTGCGAAGCTACGCACCACGCGCAGCAGGAGGCTCTCCGGAAGATTTCGCCGAGCCCTTGCTTGGTGAATTGGGGCTATTACAAGAGGTTCACAAAGGCCAATACGCCTTCCGGCGGGGACCTAAGTCATCGCTACATGACGGTGTCTTCGCCTATGCCTTGGTTGATTTCTGGGATAGCCAAGCCGATGGACAAAGCTCGTTAGCTTTCGAGGCAGTAGCGTATGCGGAAGGCTCCCCAGGACGTGTCTTCAAGCTCGATGAGGAGTCAATTGCCCAACGGTTAATCGGGCTTGCTGATTTCACCGGGGGAAAGATCGTGTGGACCGATTCGGCGGGCCTGCGGCAGGTTCACCGTAAGCCCATGTCCAAAGAAGACTGCAAAGAACTAATCAGGCGCGCTTATGACTGACACGAAGGAACAGGTGCTCTCGGACATCGTCCAAATTTCGCGCCAATACCAGCGATCTATCCGGCTCGACGCGGACATCGGCCGTGCCGACGCGCTCGCAGGCTACATCTGCCATGCGACGGCAGCTTCGGTTGTCGATGGCATGTGCAAACAGCTTGCTAACACCAATCAACGCAGCTTCACTTGGACAGGACCTTTCGGAGGAGGCAAATCGTCGTTGGCCGTAGCATTAGCTAGCGCGCTGCATTCTGACCTAACTCTCCGGGCTCTTGCACGCGAAGCCCTATGCTTGGATTCCAAGTCCGCCTTTGACAAAGCCTTCCCAGTTAACACTGGCTGGCTGCTCGTACCAGTGGTAGGTCGTCGCGGAAGCGTTGTAGCTGAGCTTGGGGCCTCCATCCGGCAAGCCCAGGGCAAGAGCGTCGATGGCCGTAACAAGCCGAGTGCCCTAAGCGTCATCGCCGAACTTCTCCAAGAAGCAAAGGACCGACCGCAAGACGGCGTATTGGTCATCATCGATGAGATGGGCAAGTTCCTGGAGGCCTCCGCATTGGGCTCAGGAGACGATGTCTACTTCTTCCAAGAGCTCGCCGAAGCTGCAGCACGCTCCGAAGGACGCTTGGTAGTCGTGGGGGTACTACACCAATCTTTCGCCCAGTATTCCGCCCGGCTCGGCATCGACACTCGAGATGATTGGGCCAAAGTCCAAGGACGGTTCGTCGATCTCCCCTTCGTCGCAGCCAGCGACGAGGTCGTAGAGCTCATCGGCCGGGCGATCGAAACCAAGACACGACCTGACTGGATGCTTGACGCATCCAAGTCCATCGCAGAAGCCATCCGTTCCCGCCGGCCCGCAGTGGGGCAAGATTTCGCTAAAGCACTCTACGCCTGCTGGCCTCTGCACCCAGCAATGGCAGCACTGTTGGGCCCGATCTCCAAACGACAGTTCGGCCAGAATGAGCGCAGTACCTTCGGGTTTCTGTCATCAGTCGAGCCGCATGGCTTCCGCTCCTATTTGGACTCGACAGCCGTTAGCCAGGCTGCTTGGTATCAGCCAGGAGATTACTGGAACTACCTGCGGGCGAACTTGGAACCAGCAATCCTCGCCTCCCCTGATGGGCATCGCTGGTCGCAAGCCGTAGAGGCCGTCGAGCGGGCCGAAGCGAAATCAGGTGACCCCCTTCTGGTCGCCCTGATCAAAAACATTGCCGTCATCGATCTCTTTCGCAATGGCTCAGGCCTTGCGGCCGACGCGGCAGTACTAGGGGCACTCTTCTACGACAAGACTAGTGAAGAGCTCGACGCCGCCCTCCAAAAGCTCTCGACTCTGAAAGTCGCAATCTACAAAAGCTACACGGGAGCTTGGTCAGTATTCGAAGGTAGCGACTTTGACATCGATGCCGCTATCGCCCAGGCCTTGGCGAGCTCGCCAGGTATCGATTTTGGTCGTCTGTCTCAGCTCATGGGACTGCATCCAGTCGTAGCTAAGCGCCACTACCACGAAACGGGCTCGATGCGGTGGATGGAATTATTGCTGTGCAGCATTGAACAGGCCGAAAAGCTGGTTGCGAACTACCACCCCCACAAGGGTGAGTTCGGCATGTTCGTCCTAGCACTGCCTAACCGCGGCATGAGTCTGCATGAGGCCCGAAATCGGGCGCGACTCTGCTCCAAACTGCGCCCGTGGCCAATTATGGTCGGCATCCCTACAAACCATACTCGCATTGCCGAACTGTCCGCCGAGCTAGTTGCTTTGGAACAGGTCAAGGATCGCCACGAACTCTCCGGGGATGCCGTCGCCCGCCGCGAGGTCTACGCGCGCTTGGCAGCGACTCGGGCTGAGTTGGAAGATCAGCTCCAAGCCGCGGTGTCGCTGGCAAACTGGCATGACGGTAGCGACCAAATCATCGAGTCAGGCACAAAGCTGTCACCCGTGGCTTCCGAGCTCGCTGACGCTCTATTCAGCTCCTGCCCTCCGGTTTGGAGCGAACTGGTCAACCGCGACAGTATTTCTAGCAATAGCGTCAAGGCTCGCCGCGACCTGCTGCATGCGATGGTCGACTCGGAAGGCCTAGAGGCCTTGGGCTTCGAAGGCTTTCCCGCAGAGCGCGGGCTCTACGAGACGCTACTTAAGAGCACGGAGCTACATCGTCAGGACACCATAGGAACCTGGCGTTGCCAAGCACCGGGCGATGGCAAGGCGGAAGGGTTTGCCAACCTATGGCAAGCCACCCGGAATCTATTCTCTGATGCCAACGCCCTGGTTAGTGCAGACTCAATCTACAAATTGTGGAGTGCGCCGCCCTTCGGAATGAAGCAAGGGATCCAGCCCGTAGTCTTGACGGCCTTCTTGCTAGCCCACAAGGCGAATATCGCCGTCTACAAAGACGGGATGTTCGTACCGCGGTTCACTGATGCCGATATCGATGAGTGCCTGCAAGATCCCCGCCGCTTCTCAATGCGCTGGGTGGCCATCGACGAAGATAAAAGCCGCATCCTCGAAGGTATCGCCAAACTGTTGGCCGAGATCGGAGAGAGCGCTGGAGCCGCCGATCCGCTGGAGGCTGCCCGCGGCCTAGTGGCCATGGTCTTCAATCTGCCAGAGTGGGCCCGCAGGACACAGCGTATCGGCGAAACTGCCAAGGCGATGCGCGACATGCTCTTAAAGGCCAGCGACCCACACAAGGTGTTGTTCGTCGACCTAGCGTCGCTTCTGAACGCAGAGGATGGCGAGTCCTACGTGAGTGCCTTGCGTGCACCACTGCAGGAGCTTGCCGGAGCCTATGGAAAGATGTTGGCGACGGTCGAAGCCAAGATGCTCGAAGCCCTTGATGCGTCCCGTGAAGACTTGGAGTCCCTGCGCGACCGGGCCAAAGCAGTCGCCGGAGTTTCGGGCGATCTGCGGCTTGACGCCTTCGCGACGCGTCTTTCTGGGCTCGATGAGAGCCGCACCGCGCTTGAAGGCATCCTAAGCCTTGCCGCCGAGAAGCCGCCGCGTGAATGGGTCGACCGCCACATAGACGCCGTGAACCTAGAACTGGCTAAATTCGCTCGCCGCTTTCGAGAGGCGGAGGCCTTCGTCGCCGTTCAAGGCCGCAAGGCACACAGCGAGGCCATCGCCGTAGTCATTGGCACGGGCTCAGATACTAAGACGATCTCTCGCTCATTCTCGATCGACGAGCGCCACCGCAAGACGGTGGAATCTAAAGCAGAAGAGGTTACCTTGCTGCTCTCAGGCCAAGGACTTGGAACTGAAGTGCTACTGGCAATCCTCGCCAAGGCTGGGATGAAGCTAGCATCGAACGACAAGGAGACTTCTAATGACTGATAGGCACGTCTTGGGATTATCAGGAGGCAAGGACAGTGCAGCCCTGGCAATCTATATGCGTGACCACCATCCAGAGCTGGATATCGACTACTTCTTTACCGATACCGGCGAAGAGCTGCCCGAGGTCCACGAGTTCTTGGGGCGCCTCGAAGGTTACTTGGGCAAGCCGATCGCTAGGCTCAATCCTCGACGCGACTTCAAGTTCTGGCTGCGTGAATATAACCACTTTCTGCCCAGCCCGCAGACACGCTGGTGCACCCGTATGCTCAAGCTTGCTCCGTTTGAGCAATGGGTGCGACCATGGCTTGCCGCTGGCGATAAAGTGAGCTCCTATGTGGCGATACGAGCTGACGAGGATTATCGAGAAGGCTATTCGTCAAAATCGGATAACCTTTTAGTGAAACTGCCATTTCGCGAAGCGGGCATCGACAAAGCCGGCGTGATCGACATCCTGGAAAACTCAGGCGTTGGGTACCCCAAGTATTACGAATGGCGCTCGCGCAGCGGCTGCACGTTCTGCTTCTTCCAGCAAAAGATCGAATGGGTCCGCCTGAGGGACAAGCACCCGAAGGCCTATGAGGCCGCAAAAGCGTTGGAGAAGGACGCTTTGGAGCATGGCTCTCCGTTCACATGGTCCAAGGGCGAATCCCTTTCCGACATGGAGCAACCCGAGCGTGTAGCCGAGATCGAGGCGGAATACGAAATCCGCCGCGCGCGCCTGCGCAAGAGCATCCCCATCAACCCGCTTCGGCCTGTGAAGGTCTGTCCGGATGACATCGACGACATCTACGGGGTGGATGAAGGCAATGGTTCCTGTGCGGTGTGTCATAAATAGGTCAAAGCAGGCTCAGATACTTCTCCAGATTGGAGACGGCGATGGACCGGGTCTGACCGGACGTCAGGACGGAGAAATCGTCCATCCGGATCGTGATCGTAGCCTTCTTGACCGAGCACAGGGTTTCCTGGGCCGCGTACTTGACGAACAGTTCGACCTGGTAGTCACCGAAGGGCCACTCATTTGCCTCGTACCCCGGGCGCTGAACTGGAACGAACAGAACTGACTGTTGGACCGAAGACTGGGGGGCGATCGCGAAATCTCCGAATGGATATCCCAGCCGTCGTCGCGTGGCGTATTCCTCCCCGGGCTTCTCGGGAATGACGCTTTCGGGGCGGTAACGCATCTCCCGTGTGGGAGACCACACACGCAGCAGAAACATCTCCACGATGGCCGTGGAGGCCCCACCGTTGACGACAGTGAGAGGAAGGACTAGCTCGAAGGCACGGTCCGAGAGCTGCACTGGGCCCGCTATTTCCACCACACTCCACAGGACTGCGCAGTTCGAGGTCAGGCGCTGGCTGACCGCATACGGATATGAAGCTGTGATCCCACTGAGCAACCATCCGTCGAACTCCTCACGCGGCATACGTTTTCCGCTTATCGCCGCCTGAAGCATGCGAGCGACGAGCTCGTAGATCAACGACTCGCGCAAGGGCAGTGGGAGCGGATCGATGGATTTCGCAGTCAGGTAGCGATCCACCTTCGTGATGGCCTGGTCGAGCAGGGCCAGTGTATCCATCGAAGTGGGGGTGGGCACCCCAACTCCATCGAAGGGGGCTTCATCCAAGACGGAGGCTGAGATCGGCCCAGCCAATATCAGCTGGTACTTGACTGCAGCGCGGGAGTCCTTGAGCTCTTTGCACCAAGCGACCACATCGCCTTTGCCGATCTGGTTCTTCGACGACTTGACTTGCTGAGCGCAGGTCGAACCATCGGCGTATTCCCAGTAGATGTCCACCTTGTCATTGTCGGAGTCAGGTTCGAGCGTGACAGCCGCCCATTGCTCGTCCGCCCAGAGCGAGTCGAGCAGACAGATGAGGGTCTGTACCGCAAACCCGCGGATCGCTTCGCGCCCGCCCATAGTTAATTCTCAATCTCAAAGAAGTCCATGGCCATTCGACCCCACTCAGAACGGTTTTCCTCCATGGCCCTTCGTAGCTGCCCGCTTGCCGCTTCATCCTCCATCCGAGCCCAGGCGGCGACAAGCGACAGGACCTGCCTAGCGTACTGAGCTTCCGGCCCTTCCTCCCCTCGAAGGACCTCAAAGATGCACGCGTGCACTGGATGACGCGTGTTCAGGGTAACCAATATGACGCCCCCGGCAGTGGAGACGTCGAAGATGTTGAAACCAGGCATGTCGGCGTGCCTGAAGCGGAATTTGATCTTTTTGCTGACATAGTCCACAGCGAGTAATTGAGCTTTCGCTTCCTCCACGCCGTCCTGGACAATGTCGGCGGTCAGCACCGATGCGCGTTCGCTTGCGGCTGCATGCTCCTCTTTGTCGCTTCGGCCGGTATCACCAACTCGTTCTCTGCGTCTCGTCACCGAGTCCGTGGCCGCTTTCTCAGCCTTGTTCTCGGCTCGCTCCTTCGTGGAGTCGATGCGCTCACCCTCTCGCATCTTGGCCACTTGCGCGCGCATGGACTTCAATAGCTTCTCGATCTCGCGGCTTATGCGGTACATGGCAAGCCGCGGGTCACGATCCTGCTCGAGCCTCTCCTGGTACTCCTTCGCGCTGAGACCTTCTTCAAATGCGTCTTCCTCGACACTCAAGTGTGTAAATCCCGTCGCAGACTGCTTGTTGTTGCTGACCCCAAAGACGTCATCCAAGCCTGGCTCGAACTGCACTTCAATCCCCCACCATCTCTCGCGTGTGTCATAAGAGTTCGTGAAGCTGTGGTTAAGCTCCAGCTCCCGCCTCGATCTCACGACAGAGATGCCCTGATTCCTTTGCGCGTGCTGACCAATGGCTTTACCACCTCCTTCACGCCGTGCCTCCGGCTTGCAGATTGAAGCCGTAATGGTCACGGGATGCTCCACCCCGCCGTGAGCCACGTTGAGGACCAGCGGCAGCCCAAAGGGCACGAAGGCCGGCACCTGATCAAAGGGCGCAGGGGCATTCGTTCCGGACATCAGATAGAGCGGATCGTTTGGCCGGACAAAACTTTGATAGATGGTCTCTTTGGTCTTGCTTTCATAGGCGGCGAGACGAATTCGAACAGACTTGTCGTTGATGAAGTGTCGGTACACACGCCCGCTGATGAATTCGGTGTGTCGCAGCAGAGTCGTACTTTGCTTCCAGGTAATGCGGTCCAACTTGCTCCAAACGACCAAGGTACCGTGCTGTTTGAGATCGCCAGCGATCAATGATCGCCACTCGGAGGGGATCTCAGAGGGTTGCGGTTCTGGAACTTCAATCATCTTGCCGTCTTGGACGTCCTGCACATCCAAGTACGCGTGATGAACCACCCCCTCTTGCCATGTCCAGACATCCACCCTCTTACATTGAGAGATCGAAGAGTTCGGCAAACCCATCCCGAACTTGCCGATCCCCTTCTGCTGAGCCTTGTCAAGACGTGATCCATTGCCGAATTGAAGGGCCTTTCTAAGTTGGCTAGGGCTCATGCCGCAGGCGTTGTCGTAGACCGCGATTCGAGAAATCTGGCGTCGCCCCTCGATCAGGACCTCGTCAATGCAGATGACCTCAACTTCGGTGCGGATTTCAGTCTCGTCTCCTGCTTGGATGGCGTTGTCGATGAGCTCTGCCAAGGCGTGGGCTGTGTCGCGATAACCCGAACTTCGCATCGCAGAGATGGACAGATTCTGAGGGATGATAGGAAAGGACACGTGGACTCCTAGATATTCAGCGTCGACCAAGTGCTCAGTGACTCCACCCAGCCGGCATCGGCTTGTGAGTCGGCTGCCACAATGAGTCTAAGGTTTGGAAGATCGGCCGCTCGGGCCTGGACAAGCCGCCCGATCGTGGATAGGAACGTTGCTCGAGACTTGCAGGGCGACGCCATCACGCATACGGACATGTCAGGAACGGAGATCCCGGAGAGCAAGAACCCGTGGACGCACAAGACCTTTTCCTCCTCTCTAGCAATGAATTTCTGAAGGGCAAGGGCGCGTGCTGCTGGAGTTTCCTCTGCGGTAATGGATCTTGCCTTCACACCCTGGACCGGCAGAAGGCCGGCAAACAGCCTCGCGTTCTCAGCTGTTGTCGCGTAAAAGATGATCCGTCCCTTACCTGCGGACTCCCTCTTCAAAATTTCCAGGAGGCGCTCGTTACGTTCAACGTTGTTGCTGAGCTCATGCACGTAGATGTGATCGAAGTCGAGCGAGTCGTCGTTGACTGGGAGCGGGGCGCTTGTGAAGGTGCTTGGAGACGAGGGACTTGTGAGATGCTCGACCGTGGCTTCAATGTCCGCGAAGTTACCCGCCTCGCGAAGCGACTGCAATTCGTCATCCGCCTCGACTGTTATGCAACCGCCCGAAAACACACTCTTCAAGGCATCCCGGGCAGGCCCTGGAGGAATGGCTGCACCAGATGCAGCCAGTATTCCCACAACACTTAATAGTCCACCTGCAGACATCCTTCCGATGATCTTTGCCCCAACAGGATGAACGACATTCTCCGCGTCTGCGATGACGACTACCGACGTGACGGATCCGAGCTTTTCGAGTGCCGGGTCCTCCTGGCTAAGTCGGAGAATATCAATGACTGCTATCGCCCCGCCAAGCTGATCCAAGTCACGCGTTGGGTGATCACCATAGAGCTGGAGGATGGTTGTGTCGCGCGAACCAAGTTGTCGCCATACCTCCTGCAACTCAAGGAAGGCCTCCTCACACATGGCTGTGCCTGGGGCCAGCCAGACGATCGATCTATCGTCGGCTTCCGAACGATAGAGATCGATTGCCGCTGTGGCGGCGAGCCGAAGCTTTCCGGCACCGAATGGCATGTGGACCAAAACGGAACTGGGCGGGTGAGCGATCGCTCGTCGCAGTTCGCGAAATGCGTGCAGTTGATGCGCATGGAGCTTGTGGGAGGCAACGGCTTTGTGGGATCCCTCGGATGCTTGAAGTGGTGCCTCAAAATCGTCACTCGCTACGCCATACCATCTTCCCAGGAGCTCCAAGTTGCCTGGCACTGCATCGAAGTCGGTGCCACGTAGAGTTTGGAGGGGGGAAATCACTGGTAGCTGAAGCAGTTGGCACAGTTCGATAGCCTCTGATTTTTCCAGTTTGGACAACAAAAGGTCTCGAATGCCCTTCGCCCTCAAGGCGCCACGTTTGCCGTGTATGCTCTCGATAAAGTACGCCAGCCCCGCCGGGCTGGTCGCATCAGGGCCCAGCTTGCTGAGTAACTCAATGGTCGAGGATCCTAGCAAGCTGGTGAGCGCGGGTGTCTCACTTCTGGCCAGGTGCTCAGCGAGTCGGGTCATCGCGCCCCCTCTAGTCGATCCCGAGGTCGACGGGGCTTCTTGGGAGTCAGGTGCTGGAGCCATTCGCTGATCTTGGGGAGTTATCAAGGGAAATCACCGCCACTGCAGCGGCGATGTCATCGTCAGATAGAAAGGGCGCTTGTGCATAGACGAGCCCCTGCTCCCCATTGAGCTTGGCAGCAAGGTGCCCACGGCCGAGCAGGAGCTCGGCGCCCGGTCGGTCGAGCGCGATCTTCGAGGTAGCTTCGCTGGACACTTTCAGAATCAAGCGATTGCCCAGGTTCTCGCGCAATTGCATCGGCATCACATCCTTATCGGGACGCTGGGCCGCGAAGATAAGATGGATGCCGGCCGCCCGAGCCTTGACTCCCAAGCGCTGAACGGCCGCGCTGACCGCTCCCTTGTATTCGTCGTCAAGCATCCAGTCGGCAAACTCGTCGTGAACCAAGAAGATCATCGGCAGTCGGTCTTCGACGGCTGCCTTGGCGTTGTAGGTCGCAAGATCCCGGGCCCGGGCCGGGGCGAACAGCCTATACCGGCTTTCCATCTCCTCAACCAATGCCGTCAGAACCTCCGTCGAGCGTTCTCTGGTCGTAATGATTGGCTCGCGCATGTGCGGTAGATCTTCCAAAGCGGCATAGTCGACGCCCATCTTGGGATCAATCAGAATGATCTGTGCCAAGTCTTTGGAGTTGGTTGCAGCAACATCCAAGAGCAATGCTTGAAGCAGCACAGACTTGCCGCTGCCCGTCGCTCCGGCAACCAAGGAGTGCGGCTCGTGCGACTGCAACCCACCGAACTCCTTACCGAGATTCAGATACAGGAGAGCCCCGTTGATTTCTTGCAAGCCCAGGATGAACGAGGTGTTGATGCCGGCGGCGTTGCGATTAAGCTCACGCCGAGCCCAGAGATCCCACATCGAGACGGATTGGCGCTTTTCACCGGCAATGGTCACCACGATTTCACCCGGCTTGGGCTGGACCGTAACGAGGTTGATGGCATGTGTCGTCAGAAGCTGAGTGCGCTTTGCCTCGATGTCTTCCACTCGAAGCTTGTCGGATCCGGCCAAGCGGACTAGACAGCCATTGGGCGTCAACCGCGTGCCAAGCACTACAGCTTGCAGGCCATACCCATTGAGAGCCGTTTTCAGCTTACGCGTCGTCTCCTCGGCCCACGCCTCACGCTCGTCCACAGCAGATGAACGGTCGGCCATTTTCGTTTGAACCAGAGCGCCAAGATTCAAGCCGGCGCTTGAAAGCACTTGCTGGTTGGATGGCGGAGCCGCTTCCACCGTCGCCTCCACAATTGAAGGCTCAACCACGGCAGACTCCCTGGCGGGAACTTCCACGGCTTGCACCTCGTCCGCCATATCGGCGATCGGTCCCAGTTGCTCCATCATGGCCGTCCACGCGACCCGAGGCGCCGGAGATTTGACCTCAGAGGAGCTCCACGGGTGATCTGGACCAAGACGCGAGCGCACCAGGGCCGGATCGGATCCATTGGCGTAGCCGCAGATCAATTCACGCAGTTCTCCACGCTCGAAGACTTCTTGAAGGGCTTGCAGGCCACCGGCATCGGAGATGGCAATTTGTTCCGAAGCAGGCTGAGTGGCACCCGGCTCCGCCGAATGGACGAACACATGGGAATACCCGCGCAAGGAAATGCCTGCCTCACCGTCGCGGACCTTGGCCCTGACTCGTTCCAGCAACGGCGTACAGCCCGGGGGAATGTCCGCATCCAAAAGCATGTCGGCCAGGCGCGCGAGCCAGACGTCGCGATCCAAACGACCTGGGTCTCCGAACAGGGCGGCTTGAAAGGTCGACAAGGTCGCCAGAAGCTGGGCCTTCGATGAACGCTTGGCCTCTGCAGCACTGAGATGCGAGACGTATTTGGATTCGACGATCGCGATATGCAGGCGTGGGCCATCTTCGCCCTCCTCCACACATAGGCCGAGGATATCGGCGATGCGGCTCTCTTTTTGGGACAGCCAATCAGCATAATCGTCGAGCAAGAAGAAGACGCTGAAAGCCTGTCGGCTCCCAGTCAAGGATTTGAACTCCTGTTCGAGTAAATGGCGGCTGAGAACCAAGCCGATCATCTCGCCGGCAGAGACGCCCCGCTTGGCAGCCCGAAGAACGATATCGCCTGAGATGGACAAGGCATCTTTCTTCATCCGATCAGCCAGGACTACCGTTTGATCAGCATCCAGAGGCAGAGCCAGCCCATCGAGGCGACGTTTAACCAAGACTCCGAGCAAGCGCAGTTCCGAAGTGGAACTTACGATCATATTGCGGCCATTGGTGCTCGCTCTGCGGTAGCGGACGACGGTCACCTTATTGGCTTGAAGCTGCCGTTTGTCGAGCAGCTCGTCGTAGGTGGCAACCCACTCGGCCAAAGCATGCGCATCGTCGAGCATCCCTCTAATCGCCTCGTCCTGCAACGAGATTTGTCGCGCAGGCAGAAAACGGACATTGGCAGGCGGATCGGTCCGGCGAACGACGGCTCCAACTGCTCCGACATACTCCCAGCCGGATGCGGTCTGCCTCGGGCAAGTCAGGAACGTAGTTGATTTAAGCTCGTTCTCCCCCGAGACACTACGGTAGGACCAACGCGAAGGCGCGTGCTCCAAGGTCGGTCGCTCGTTCGTCCAATCCACTTGGACCCACTCGACGGCCGCCGTGCGGGAAACCACGTCATGCAGGAAAGCGACATCAAACGGGCGGAATTCATTTGCCGATCGAGCCGGAGTGGCCGACGGAGGGATCACCGAAATTCGTAGCTTGGACATGAAATTGTCCGAGGTCTCGCTCACGACCGGAAGGTCAGGGTCATCTCCCGATTTGTTGACCAGTTCTGCATAGACCCGACGCAGCTTGGCTTGGTCTCTGTGGCGAACGGAGACATTGCACTGAAAATCGGCTTCTGTGTTCAAATTGGAGAGCTCGCGAACTGCTGCAAGCGGGAGCTCCGCAGCATCAGCGTTGTAGAGCAAGACGCTTAGGTTCGCGCCCTCGTGTGGCTGCAAACCGACATACCGTTCAAGCAATTCCCTTATCTGTTTCGCCGCCGCAGCTGGATCGACGTCAGAAAATTGGTCCTCAGTGCCGCGCTCGGGGGATTCAAGCAAGCTGTAACCGTTAACCGTGCTGGTCTCCGAGACAAGATGCGGGGTTACACCACGCATCACGACACCGATTTCGGGATAGAACGGATGAGCGAGCTCTTCGGAGAATTCACGGAAGAAAATTCCGCGGTCCCCAAACAGGACATCCTTGCCGCCAAGCATATGAGTTACTAGGCCGGCGACTCGCCTGGTTTTGACGGCCAAAGCCTTCATGCGCTCAGGATGCCAAGGCGGAATGATCAGGCAAGGCTGAGCACCAGAAAGCCTGACGGTCCCGATCGAGAGCACCTCGGAGACCAAATTGGCGCGACAAACATCGCCTCGCGCATGCTCCGACAAGGTCCTTAGCAGAGTCCCAAAGGATTCAGCCTGTTTCAGGACAGCCTCGCCATGCAGGCCATAGGAGATGAAGTCGTCCAAGGCCTCGATGTAATCTTCTTCGAAGACATTCCAAGCGGCGCGGATTTCGTTTCTTTGCTCCGCGGAAAGGCGCCCGTCTGTCGCCAGCTCTTCGATGCGGCGTTTGATCTCGGCGCGCAGGCTGCGCAGTTTGTTCGGTGGAGGCACGAGCGAGCCGGCGTCGCGCGAGTAGCTCGCCTCCAAAGAGGAGGTATCCAGAAGGGAAACGCTTTGCACCCCACCCTTCTTGCTAACGAGACGTCGAGGCACCTCTGCGCATCCGACCGCCCCTTTTTCCTTGAGCCGGGCCATGTCGGCGGCTAAAGACAGACCGATCGACTCCGGACGATACGACCAAAGAAGCTGGGTCTTGTCCAAAATCTCCGTCGCAGCCCCCTTGCGCTCGATCAAAGCAACCTCGAACTTGATCTGGAGGGCCAGCTTGGCCAGCGATGTGGAGGTTTTCAGCTTGTCGCCGCGAATCTCCTTTTCTTTTGCGATGAACGACGGGTGCTCGAACAGCGGATCGGGCAGACTGCCCGACCCCATGCGCTCGATGATCCACTCGACCTTGTTTCCCATGAGCTCCTTCAAGCCTCGGTGCATCACCGAGAAATAGGCGCCGACGTCTCGGTTGAAACGCTCACGCCACTCGGTGCGTCCCTTGGAAACCGTCAATCGAAGGGCGCGCTCGCCTTTCGGCTCATCCGCCCCGGCGACCAGGCGTTGGGCCGCAGTCGCAAAGCCTTCTAGAAAGTCGTGGCAATCAATCGGCTTACCAAAGATCGCCTTTTCCCACCTTGAGAGCAGCTTGGGAGCGTGCTCGATGTAGCGGCGATGCAGCTCGAAGAACGCCTCATCCTCCTCATTCGTTTCGGATCGACGCTCGCGGGCCTTGAATTCTTCAAGATGCTTGCGCCAACGATCCTCGAGAACATCAGCCTCTTCGCAGTCATGGTCGAAAAAGTGGATCGTGGAATCAGCGAGTCCCCTTTGCTTTTCCCGTGGCTTGTCGAAGATGAAGTGAACGCCATCGATTTCCCATTCCAGCAGGGCGATGGCCTGAGCGGTTGGCTCGTCGCCGGCAGGAGCGTTGATGAACGCCTCCATAGCGACTCGGGCATGATCTTGAATGGATGCCGCGTTCTCTTCCAAGAGCAGCAGCATCTCGGCAGCTTCAAGGGGCTGACCATTGGGCTTGAGCCTAGATAGAAGCGGGTAGCGATTGACGAATAATTTATCGAAAGCCTTGCGCCATGGTCCCGCGGCGGTCCCGTAGGTCCTCGCGCTCGAGAAGAAGGATGTATCCCGAGGAAGTCCAACTGCGGGCAGAGCCCAGCCAATCGACTCGCGGATTGGCTGGCCTTGCGTCGTATTCGCCTCGCTCACCAAGGCGCAGAAGCTGCCAATCTGGTGCAAGCTGAGGTCAAACGAGGACATCATTCCCTTCAAGGCCGCCAAGAAGATCTTTCTGTCCTCAGGAGCAGGAGCGATGCCGGTTACATGACAGGTTGCCTCAACCCAGCAGTCCTCGTTGGCACGAAACTCCTTGGCCCCCAGCGCCGTAACATGGCCTAGTGTGTCAGCGAGATTATGCTCGTTGCCGTTGGCGGTAAGCAGCGCCTCCTTTTCGGTTCCGGAATTGCGCACGGCCCCCGCGTTCTGAGTGGTGAGGACGCTTTCAGGAAGCCCCTCGCCTTCGACCAAGGTCGAGGGAATGCGCAAGTCGACCCGAGCCGAGAGCTCCGGATTGGCAAGAATCGCTTTGACCACCGACGCAATCTGCCCCGAGGAAAGCTTGTCCAGGCGAAAGAGCGCAGAGGAGTCTGGAAGCTGCCCGTCGCTTTGGCGGCTATCCGCGATGCGACGTTGGAGGATGTCGGCGCCAACGCGCCCGACGATGCGATCAGGGACCATCAATTCTTTCCTTCGCTGGCGAACGGATTCTCGACGAACGAGCAAGAGTCCGAGAGCCTTCTAACCAATCCAAGCCCAAGCAGGCGGGCTTCGAGATTCGAGCGGTTTTCGCTGAGCGCCTCTTGATCGACCAAATTCTGTTTGACCAGATGCGCACCTTCCGCATCACCGATGACGATGCCGTAACGCCGACGCAGCTCGTGCAGGAATTCGTCGAACTGCATGCGTTCGTCGACCACGGTAATCACGAGGGTTTTCAGTAGGCGATCATTCGGGGCGTAGCGGTTGCCGCGCGCGAGGCGGCGCGAACTCAGACCAATGGACTTAGACCACATCGAGTGGATCTTCCCGAAATGTTGGTCATGCCGGTTCTTGGCCTTTTCTACGAGATTGCGCACCAGTTCGTCGCCGCGCAGGCGCTCATAGTCGTCATCATCATCGCGACTGGCCGGGGGCCACTGGAAGCGCTCGCGCATCAGCTTCAAACACTCCCCCTCGGGATCCGAAGATTCGAGCGCGACAGCCCATTCGGGTTCGAGCTTGATCGATTCGATGAAGGAGACCACGGCGCGCTCGGAAACGGCTTGATGCGCTTGATAGGACTTACCGGAGAGCGATCGAACTTTGGTTCGTTCCCGAGAGATGATCTCGCAGACCATCTCAACCGGCTCGTCGTCGCCGCTATGAGCCTTGGCGCACTCGAGGAAATACAGGAGCAGGTTGAGGCCGGCGCTGGCGATCAGATGCTCCAAGGCGTCATAGATCGGAATGTCGCGGGACAAGATCGCGAGCCAGTCATCGCACATCCGGTCGAAACGCGGATGCGTTTTGTAGGGCAAATAACGTTGGCCGATGGTCTTCGTCGCCTCGGCATGCTGGGGCTCGCCTTGCAGGACCTTGACCAGCCGGTTCATCGGCGCACTGGCGTCAAACAGCCTCTCAACCAGCTTTTTGCCCAATTCCCGGCCATTCGAGGCTCGGCTGAGCATCAAATACAGCAGTTCGCCAGTCCGCGCGAAGAAGCGGCGGTCATTAGAGGCCCCGCCGGAATCAATGCGCAGATCCTCATAGAGCGCATCCGGGCCAAATGGAAAGACGAATTTGGAGCTCCAACGCTTATTGCTGCGGGCCTCAAAGGAAGATGAGCGAAGCAACTCCAAGGCCTTGGCGAAATCATCAAACTTCAGAAACGACTTGCGCAGATACTCCATGTCCAAGTCGTCGCGACCTGTCGCATCCTGTTTGAACAACTCCATCCAGTCACGCCATTTGTCTTCGTCCGGGTCCCCCCGCTCCCTGACCGTCTCAACATACGGATTATTGAACAGAAGCCCTCGAAGCCTGATTTGCTGTTGGGGTACGTAGCGCACATCGGCGGCGCGATCGTTCGCCAGCGGATTGGCCCGATTCGCTCCCAGAACACTGAGAAATTCGAGAACCGTGAGGTGCGGAAGCTGCTCATCGTAGAGGCGGTGCCCCCAAATATGTTCGTCGACGGTGAAGTCGACCTTTTCGATATTCAGAGGCATCAGGCGATCCTTATCGTCGACGGGCGGGTGAAGCCGTGACCGTCCTTTTCGATTTCGATGAAATTCAAGGTCAGAGCTCCCTCCTCTGCAGAGCCTTCCTCATCGTCATCGGCAGTCAGAAGCGAGCGCAGTCGCTCGGCTTTGCGCAACAGCTTGGCCTTGAAGGCGAGAAGATCCTCTAAGCACTCATTGGAAAAGCTTCCCGGCAAAGCGCCTTCGGCAACCCGGCAAAGGAATTCGAAGCGCACAGGCGAGAGAGTGAATTGCGCCCCGGAGCCAGGAGCATGTCCGAGGATGATGTCGAGAGCTGGCCGATCCGTCTGCGGATCCAGCTTGATGGCCATGCCGAGGCCGCCCTGACGTCGCGCCGTCGTTTGCGTGTCGCACAGAACACTGATCCGTGATTGGGTGAAGCCGCCAGAGCTGGCGACAAAAATCCGGTCTGAGTTTTCCAGCAACAGACCAGTCATGACGCGATTCAATCCGCGGACCAAGCGGGCTCGAATCGTTTCGCTGACTGCCTTGCGCTCGAATAGGGACTCGGAAAGCTCCAAGTAGTCGCCGGCATAGCGGAAAGCCGTCATGTCCCAGTAATGGTAATCCGGCTCATTTTCCGGCAACGTGAAAAAGAGCCGACGCCGTTGCGCCGCCACATGACTCAGGAAGTCTTCCTGGCCCCCATCAATGCGCGCGGCCTCGTCACCTTCAAGGTAATGTTGCTGAGCCGCGAGGTAGGCGGCAGTTGCCCCATAGACGGGGTCCGAGCCGACAAATTTTTGGAAGGCTTCGGACAATTTCGCGTCGTCGGCTCCATAGACCAAGAGGCCGTCCGAGCCGTTTGAGGTTTCCTCTCCGATACCGAAGGTGGAAAACGCCTTAAAGACCGAGCGGTCCATCGCCCTTCGGCGAGGAAGGTTCGCGCCGAAGGCATTGTCGTACAGGCTGCCCTTTTCAACCGCGGCAGCCGATTGGATGCGGCCGACCTCGGAACAAGACATCAGGTCTTCTTTAGCGTCCGGGTGCCCGAGAATGATGTTGGAAACCAAAGCCAGCAGATCGCGAACTGGGAGGTGCCAGCCATTCAGGCGGGAGGTTTCGACTAGATCGCCCAGCCGATCCGCGAAGCGTACGCCATTGACCGATCCCATCAGCCGATTTCGATTCTCGAAGATCGGGCAGATGCGCCCTTCGGCCTGCAGCGCGCAGCGCTTGCAGTTCTCCCATTCAGGATGATCGGCCACCGCCGAAATCACTTCTTCAAGAGATTGCCGATGCGCCGTGCGGCTCAGATCGTAGAGGGCCAGGCGTTCAGGAAGGCCGCCTGAGAGGAGGAATGCCTCTTGGATCGGCTTACGCAACGGATGCACCCTGCTTTGACGAATGCCAAGGTCGCGCAGGCGTTCGAGGATCTGTCCGTGGTTAGTGGCGATCACCGCGAACTTGGCGTTTTCCTCTCCGAGTACGGAGCGCTCCAGCAGATCCAAAACAGCATCGCTTTGCTCGTCGTTGAGTTCACTCAGATCCTTCACAAAAACGGCGCTACGGCCATTGGCCAAATCCAGCGTCTTGACCAAGTCCGGCGCCGACCATTCCTTCGCGGTGCCTCCGAGCGACATCCAGAGGCTGCGACAGTGGTAGGTCTTTCCATCTCCGGCCGTGCCCGCGATAAGAATGGATCCAAGAGCCCCCGAAGCCGCCCGCTGCTGCATCGCCTCCAAATGGGGGCTGGTCAAAGTAATCGGCTGGACTTTGGCCCGACTCAACGCACCGGCCACATATTCGTCGAACAAGTTCAGGTTGTTCGGTGTTGGTCCATATGAGCGCAGAAATCGAATCCACGAACTTGCGGGAGGGCTGATGGGGCCTTGGTCTTGAGTTATAGAACTTTCCATGGCTGAATCCGATTCGCGTGATTGAACAAAGCAGCACGGCTCCCGCTTGATAAGCAAGAGCTAGATTAATTCCGCACCGCCGCAATGCGAACCGCATTATAACTATAAGTTGCCTATGTGATGGCGATGTACTTCGCTGCCCCCTGCAACAGTCCAGCCCCATCCTAATAGAAAATCCCTACTGGAAAGCGAGGACTAAGTCCGGACCGTTCAAGCCTTTCCAGAGCTTTCCTGTACAACAGGCGTAGCGCCAAAAAACAGGAAAATAGTCGATTTGGCTGACAACGAAGAGCTCGGGTAACTGGCGTTCCAGCATCACCGGTCGCACATCTTGAATTCCAGTAGGTGCGGTGGACCGACGACCGAGCGCGGCTCGACTTGCCCAGCCGGCAAGTTGAATGGCGGCCACAACCCCGTGGCGGGACAACACTGAATCCGTCGAATTTTCAACCACATATGACGATGGAGCGCGGAGGAATGCCACCGCTTCTGGAGCACTCGTTCACCTTTTGTCCTCTCCATGGAGTCATCATGATATCGACCAACTCCCCCCTCGAATACTTACTCGCATTCGCTTTGATCTTTCTGATTGGCGCACTCTGGGGTCATTTGCGCTGCAGCAACCGTGACGCTCACCAGAAGGAGCAGACGGCATGCTAACAACCTGCCCACATTGCAAATCCCCACAAGTGGTGACCCGTAACCACGCGCGTAAGGTTGGCGGCACCATCGGTGCCATCGCTGGCGCGGCCAGCGGCTTTTCCGCTGCCATGAAAGGCGCGCGCATCGGCGGTACGCTCGGTGGCCGGATCGGCCTCATTGCCGGCCCTTCCGGCGCAGCCCTGGGCTCCGTCGCAGGAGCCATCCTCGGAGGCCTACTGGGCGGGACGACCGGCTGCTCGGCCGGTGCAGCCCTAGGTGAGTTGATCGACGATAAGGTTCTGCACAACTACCGCTGCCTGGACTGCGGGTATACATTCGGAGAGGCATCGGCCGGATATCGTACCCGCCAGTCTCCATCCTTCGACGAATCCGATACGGGTGGGTACGGAGCCCATCCCTTCGACCTGTCCGAAGACGACGAGCCGCTTCCGCTGCCTCACGGCTAACCCCGGCGGCTCATCCGCCACCTTCCTTCGTACCGCCCTTTCTCTCTCTCATCAGCCCGGCTCTTGCCGGGCTATATGCATTCGTCTTTCCAAAGGAGCAATCACATGGCTCACCTCGTCGAAACCATGGCCTACGTCGGCGACACCCCGTGGCACGGCCTAGGTAACCAATTGTCTGAACATCAACCTATCGAAGTCTGGCAGCGTGAAGCCGGCATGAACTGGAGCATCGAGTCATCTGATGTTCGGTTCGTCACTGGCACAGGCAACATCGGCGCTATCCACGCTTTTCCCGATCAGAAAGTTTTGTACCGCTCCGACACCAAGGAGCCCTTGTCAGTCGTCTCCGCGCGCTATCAGGTCGTGCAGCCCTTGGAGATATTGGAGTTCTACCGTGATTTGACCGAAGTCGGTGGTTTCGAGCTGGAAACCGCCGGGGTGCTCAAGAACGGCCGCAAGCTTTTTGCACTCGCCAAGACGGGCCAGAGCGCGGCACTCAAGAGCAAGGACACCGTGAACGGTTACCTGCTGCTCGCCACCGCCTGCGACGGGACGCTGGCAACCACCGCGCAGTTCACGAGTGTGCGTGTGGTCTGCAATAACACGCTACAGATTGCCTTGGGTGATGGCACTGGCGCCGTCAAGGTGCCGCATCGCAGCCAGTTCGACGCGCAAGCGGTCAAGCGACAGCTTGGTATCGCCATCTCATCGTGGGATGCCTTCATAGCGCGGACCAAGGCGCTCGCCGAGCGCAAGGTGTCCGACTCGGCCGCCGAAGCGTTCCTGCGGCGTGTGCTCAACTATTCGACCCCAAACGTTGCGGATCGCGACGCACTCGCAGTCAACGAACGCGCGATCAAGGCAGTCGGCCAGCTCTACGCCGGCCGTGGCAAAGGAGCGGATCTGGCGTCTGCCTCCGGTACCGCATGGGGTCTGCTCAATGCGGTGACCGAGTACGCAGATCACCATCGCCGCGCCCGCAGCAACGACCACCGTCGTGATGCCGCATGGTTTGGCGCAGGTGCGACGCTCAAGCAGAAAGCGTGGGATGAAGCACTCAAGCTCGTGGTATAGCCGTCCCTCCCTTCTTCCCTTACATGTCGGCCCGGTCGAGTTCGCCCACTGGGCCGCATCATTTTCTGGAGGTTACTTGAGAACCCTCGAACCCACTGCTAGGCGGGATGGAGGAATGATCGGCGTGAACCGCTGGACGTGGATACTAGCGGCCGGTGCGACCGGCACCGCACTCTGCCTGTCGGTGCTGTCCGGCTGGCAGCGCGGCGGTTCGATGGAGGAACGGCTGGTGTGGGTAGCGCTCGGGATCGTTCTGATCGCCAGTGCGCACCTGTTGCCTGCCCTGATCCGTGATGCTCCCGTCATCATGCGTGCGGTGGGCGGTGCGCTATGGCTTGTCTGTGTAACCGCTGCCTGCTATGGCCACGCGAGCTTCTTCTTGCTCGCCCAGCGTCACGCCGGGGAACTGCGGGCCGCGTCCGTTCCTGTAAGCACCCTCGCATCAACCGGTCGCAGCCTCACGGCAGCCATGGAGAAACGGGCCGATGTTGTCGCACGGCTGGCGGCGGTCAACGCACAGCGCTGTTCCGGTAATTGCACAACGCTGAAAGCCCGTCGCATCACGCTTGCCGCCAAGCGCGATGCACTGGACGCCGAAGCCGACGATATTCGACGTCGTCAGGCAGCGGATGACAGGGCCGTGACCCGACGCGATACCCTGGCGACCGATCCAGTCACGGAGAGACTCGCAGCGCTACTCGGCACGACCGTCACGCGAGTCGATCTGTTGTCGGGTCTCACCTTCGCGGCGGTACTGGAAGGCGTTGCCTGCCTGCTGTGGACGATCGCGCTGCAGCCTCGGTCAGCGCTGGGGATCACGGCAGTCGTACCCCCAGTCACGGCGGGGCATGAAGCGAACGGTAGTCACGCGTCGGATAGCGCTCCAGTCATGCCGTTACCGGCAGACACATCGTCCGATCCTGAGGTTACGCAGCTCGTGCGAGACATCGCCGCCGGGCGAGTCCGCCCGACCGTCGCCGACATCCGCCGTCACCTTGGCTGCTCGCAAGCCCGCGCGACTGCCTTGCGTCGTCAACTCGCCCCGGCCAACCCGACGGCATAAACCGGGCATCCGCCCGACGCTCGTCTTTCCCTTCTTCCCACCTGACGTTACTGCATCCGGCCTCGTCGGAGGCCGGTGCTCGTCTCTATTCAGGAGCACTACATGACGGATTACTCCGTACCCGCACTACCCCGGCCACGCCTGCCCCTCGGCCGCCTGCTGGCCACACCCGCCGCGCTCAGCGCCCTGCAGACAGTTGACGTCTTGATCTTTGCACTGGTTAACCGCCACGCCTTTGGCGATTGGGGCGACGTGTCGGACGAAGACCGACAGCACAACGATCTTGCTGCCGTTGCCGGTGAGCGCGTGCTATCCAGCTACTCGCTGCCAAACGGACAGAAGGTCTGGATCATCACCGAATGGGATCGCTCAATCACGACCGTCCTGTTGCCGGAGGATTACTGATGGGTGCGCTGATCCAGAAATTTCATCCCGCCTTGCGCCTCGGCCGGCAGCTCACGGTGGCCGCATCTGGCAAGCCGCTCCTTAGCCGGCAGGGCGAGTGGGATGGTGGCAGCACTCTGCATGGCGCGGCCATGGCGCTTGCACTGCTGGGCAGGCTGTCCAATCCGGCCGAGGTCTGGCGGTGTCGGGGCGGCCCCGAAAGCCGCTTCTGGAATCGCGCCTGGCCGCATTACCTGCACGGCCTAACACTATCGGAGCTGACGGCCTTCATTTGGGAGCTGAACTGTGGCGTGCAGCCGGTTACCACCAAGGGCAATGCAGCGGTGGTGCTGCGTTTCTGCACGCAGGAACTGGCTAAGGGCTGGCCGGTGATCGTTGGCTGGCACAGCCGACAGCAGGCGCATGCGGTGCTGTTGGTCGGCATCGAGGGGCGACAGCTTGCCCGGCGCTTTGCACCTCACGCGATGCTGTTGCTTGACCCGGCCGAGGCCGAACCGGGACTGGTCGGTTTCAACGCTCGGCTGGAACTTGGCAAGAGCAAGCGACCGACCTACGTCACTTCGACGGCAACGTATCCAGTATTGATCGAAGGCACCATGTCGATCCGGCTATCCCGCCCACCGTAATCAACGCAACCGGCGGCGCTTGATCTCAGGCGGCGTGGCGGCATTCGCCCGACGTTCCCCGCTTGGTGCGCGCGGAATATCGGTCATCGACGCAAACAGTTCCGCCAGGCTGATCCCGATCGCGTGGCAAATATCTGCCAATGTCTCAATGGACGGATTGGCCACGCCTCTCTCGATCGACGAGATATACGTCCGGTCGACGTGCGCCTCGAAGGCCAGTGTCTCCTGCGACTTGTCGACGGCATGCCGGCACTCCTTGATGCGTTTACCCAGGGCAACTGAGATCGGGGCCGGACGGTCGGAAGGAGTGTTTGAGCGCTTGGCAGTCATGGCATGCAGGATGCCCACCTGATGACTGATTATCGACGCTATAGACTCGCCATTTACTGTCGTCTTTACTCTACAATAACGCGCATGCTGCATGCAATGACGGTGAGACAGTCCCATCCAGATTGGGTCTACCTCGGCCCATTCGGATCGTAACCAAATCATCACCGGGAGAAACCCTATGAATCTGTGGCATTACGAGAAGAACGGTCAGCGCTTGGGTGGCGTGATGACCGGCGACATTAGCACCCTTGTCGAAAAATGCGACATCGATGGCGCGACGAGGGTGTGCCCCCTGGATACCGGACTGGACCCCACCCGCGCAGACAGAACTAGCGCAACTCCTGCGAAGCGCCACTTTTCGTCAGCGCTGCCTGAACTCTTCCTCATGGATCTCGAAACAAAGGATTCCGTCCGTGTTAGGAGGCGTGCTGCTGAAGACACTGGTTACCACATCCTGATCATGCCGCTGCATTCGGATCTACTGTCGGCTATCAGTCGCGGCGAGTTGAAGATCCATTGATTCCCACAACCCACACAACCCATTTCACAACCGGCTTAAACCGCTCTCTACGACGTTTCTTTCAATGAGGACTCTCATGCGCAAAACCATCATCGTCATCGCTCTCTCCCTGTCGTCCACTGCGGCATTCGCAGTCTCCACTTGTGACACCATGCCGACAAAAAACCAACAGAACGACTGTTGGTCAGCAATGATCGGTAGTGATCTGCAAGAAGCTGATGAATATGCTTTCGCGGTACAGAAATCGCACAAGGTTCCTGCATCTGTAAAACGGAAGGTGAAAGAAAAACGCCAAGCCATTTCGACGGACGCTAATAATCAATGCAAGAAAGACGACCTGGGCTACCCAGAGAACTCGTGTTACATCGAGCAAATCCAGAAGTTCAAAGACTTTACTTACAAAGAAACCGCGAAGTTCGGCGTGCCAGACAAGCGACTGGATTGAAATCAGAAACCTTCAAACTTCACCATCTATTAAGGGAAAACATCATGAAAAAGCTCATCTTCGCTCTTATCCTCGCAGCAATTGGTTCACAGTCTTACGCGATGCGAAACTCGATCTGCGAGCAGAAGTCCGACCAGCGCGAATACAATCAGTGCTATGACCTGGCAATCAACGGCGGCCTGGCTCGTATGAAAGGCAACTACAACCGCATCATGGCGTCTGGCAATGTGCCTAAGAGCGAGAAGGACTATATTCCCAAGAACCACCAGAAGTGGCTCAAGGAGGTCGAGAAGCGCTGTGGCAATGACAGCGTCTGTTTCTACGATAACCTCAGCGAGCGTAACTTTGAGATCGAGCGATACATGGGCAAGTACAACATCGCACCGATGTAAGCCCGTGTGGCATAACGAGGAGAGTGGGCGTTACGTCCACTCTCATCTATGTCGCTTGTTTTTTTCGTTTTGTTGCGGCAAAGATTTTATCATCAGTCAGTCCCTTACTTTCATTTCGATCCGTTTAGGTTCCTGGATTAGAAATGGACGTTAACTGGTACGGTTCGATTCATTAGCCGTTTCACTTGGTCTTTGAAACCGTCTTTCGAGTAACGAACCTACTCGGGGCTGACGAGCGCTTAAACACGAAAATCATTTAAAATCAGTTACTTACGAACAACTTGGATTTATACAATCCGAGTGCGGAAGCCCTGCCACAACATCTTATCGATCAATTGCACCCGAATGGTTCGCAAGCCGGTAAATGGGCTTTCAAGGCCACCAGCGCATCAAATATTGCAGTGACCAGCCCGGGTGCAAGCCTTGGCAACCACGGCCGCACCCGGTGAACAAGACCCTACGTAAGCCATTGATTACAAAAAGAGGGAGAAAAAACGGATATCCATGTTCAGCATGCAGGACGCTGGTTGTCAGCCCCCACGAAGCTCCTCGTGCGTGGACGCCCCCCAGCTCCCTTGCGCTGCCGGCGCGTGAATACGCACTGAAAGAGGCGGCATTTCGGATAGGGCACGACGTGGACAATCTGGCTCATCTTGCAAAAATACCCCATTGCATGGAGTAACTTGCCTCGTTTATCAGAGTCCCGACGGTCAACCAGCCCGAGGGCCCAATTATCGCCATACTCGCTCTTCTTTCGATTACAGTTTTCGAAATAGCCACGACCTTCAGTAATCACATCTCGCCAATATTCCCCTGACTTCTGCGCATAGTACTCATGCTTCTGAACGTAGGCACCATCGAAGAACAACATAACGTGCATGTGATAGCCAGCCAGGCGAGTGTACTCAATGCGCCAAACATAACCGACCAAATGCCTGAACAAGGAAGGTTTGCCTTTCATGTTTCCAAAGAATCGATCACGATCCTTCTGAACTTCCTCCAATGTGACGCGACCTTCGATCGCTCCTGGCATAGTAATATCGGCCCCAGTCAGATAATCAGCTAGATCACGCTCTTTCCGCCTCACAGCCTCACCAAGCGCCCCCTGCAACTCCTCTTCAGTAAACGTCGCCTTGTGGTAATCGAAGTCCAGGCGGATAACCATCAAGCGCGCATAATCCTTGAAAAGCTTGGCCTCAAATTCAGCCATCCGCTTCCTGCTTAGTTCGAACTTCCGATTCCAATCAATAAGCTTCTTCTTCAACTTCGTTGCTGCAGCTTCGCATCGCATCGTCGTAATGAAATCATTGAACAGCGCAGAATCGAAACCATACGGGTCAACTTGATCGAGAGTAAGCACATGATCTTTAATCGAATGCTTACGATACTGCTCAAAGAAGAATGCAATCAAGGGAGAAAACGTGTACCCACTCGAATAGAGCTGACCGTAACGGTTCAGTTGTTCGATATGCATTCCCAAAGGGGAGATTCTCTTCTTCGCAGAAATGCCACTCACTCCCTTGGGTTCGCTATAAAACAGCAAGTCCTTGTAGAGCACCAGATCCATGAATTTCATCAGGTCCAGCACTCCATTCATGAAATATGGCAAGGTGTAATCTGTGCCTTTCGTCTTGATCACATACAGGTTGATGTCAGCGTTCGTTTCCATAATTTTCGATCATTGATATTCACTCAATTAGCCACAGGCATTGAGTGATGATGTATTTTCAATCAGCCATCAATCCACATAGTGGTTGTCCGTAGATCAGGTCTATCGATCACCCATAGATTAATTTCCCTATCAAGTATGGGCTGATACAGGCGTATTTGACTCTGAAAATAGCTACTGAGGCATAGCCATCTAATGAGATAGAAATACCACTCAATAGATACAGAACCTCTTAACCAATAGAGATATAGGAATATCTATCTTACTAATAACCAGAACTACTTCGCCCAAGAAAAGGCCAGATGAATCGCCCCTCCTTTCCTAGACACCTCAAGAGCCTCACACTAGGCCCTACAAGGAGGTGTCATGAGCAGGCAGCGTTTCC
>NZ_JBHRXN010000014.1:0-45544 GCF_042648525.1 Vogesella facilis | reverse complement strand
AAGCCGCTCGCCTGGCCTGCACGCCGCCCGATACCCACCTCATGCCATGCCCGTGCGGCCAACGTTGGCCGCCGGCCGGCCCCGGCCCCTGCACCGACAAGCAAAAAGCCCGCGTGAGCGGGCTTTGGTGTTTGCGGCGTCGGGCGATGAGCAGGCGCTCAGCCGTCGCGGGTCAGCACTTCCAGTACTTCCGGCTGTTCACACTGAATGGCCGCTCGCTGTGTTGGGCGAATCACTCGGGCTTGGTCGGTGTTGACCTTTATGGTTGACGCTCGAAGTAAAATTGGCGATGATGGCCAGATGACTACTTTCAGCTGCATTGTTTCCGTTGCGTATTATTATGGCTACCGCTCCTCTCTGGCGGCGCCAGGAAACCTTGTGGACTGAACTCACAGAATTTTCCAACAATGCCGCCGTAACTGGCGGCATTGGTCTATCTGCAGTGGCTGATTTCCCAGTTATGGCTCCAGGAGCGAACATGATGGAAAGCAGCCGTATCTGGTCGGGCACCCTACCTGCAACGTTGCCAGTCGTAAGTCTGAATATTTTTTGCGATGCCGAGCGCCTGTCTGCCTGTGCTGCGGACAAACTGCTGCCACAGCTGTCACAGTGGCAGCAGCGACAGCAGCCCTGTGTGATGGAGTCGCTGTTCCCAGAGGTGCGCACCCTGGCCTACATTGCGGCCAACGGTGGTAAGCCGGCTGCGGCCGACTGGCTGGCGGCGCGGGTGGTGGTGTTTCAGCTGGAGCACTTGGTGCTGGGTGGGGCAGAGCTGGCGCTGATGGATGCTGTTAATCGCGCGTTGCGTGTCATTGCGCAGCGCTTGGGGCTGGAGCTTGCCTCGCTGCAGTCATTTGCCATTGGTGCCGCTGGTGGTTGCGCGATTGCCGCGACGGCCCGTTCGCCACGGCAGGCCAAGCTGGCGTCACCGGTGGCGCAGTCCTTACAGTTGCGCCAGGCGATGGCGGCGCACCTGGCGCGGTTACAGGCGGTTTTGTCTTGATAGGGAAGGATGATGCAATGCGTGATGGTTATATCGAGCGTGTGCCGCGTGAAGAGGACACGCTGCGGACGCTGACACTGGTGGTCTACATCCTGCAGGCTTGCAGCCTGCTGGTGGGGGTGACTGCCATCGTGGCGGTGATCATCAATTACGTGAAACTGGATGACGCGCGCGGAACGCGCTGGGAAAGCCACTTCCGCTGGCAGATGCGTACCTTCTGGTGGGCGCTGGCGGGCTATGCGATTTCTGCGCCGCTGCTCTTCTTGTTCGGACTCGGCGCGGTGATGATGTTCGGTGTCTGGGTGTGGAGCATTTACCGGGTGGTGAAAGGCTATCTGGCATTTAATGATGGCAAGGATTTGCCGTAAGCCTGCTGTCAAGTCGATGATTTTTTGGCACAATGCGCGCCTTCTCACTGACACGACGTGCCATGGATACCGAACAGCTGGGCCTGCTGCTGACGCGCACCATGCCCTATGGCAAGTATAAAGGGCGGGTCATCGCCGACCTGCCGGGGCATTACCTCAACTGGTTCGCCCGCGAAGGATTTCCGCCAGGAGAAATCGGCCGCCTGCTGGCGCTGATGCACGAACTGGATCACAACGGGTTGAGCTATCTGCTCGATCCACTCAGAAAGCGATAGCCAATGGCCATTCAATGGTTCCCTGGCCACATGAACAAAGCCAAGAAGGAGCTGGAAGAGCGTCTTGGCGGTATCGATGTGGTAATTGAAATGCTGGATGCGCGCCTGCCCGGCTCCAGCGCCAACCCGATGATTGCCCGCCTGGCGCGCGGCAAACCGGCGTTGAAGGTGCTGAACAAGCAGGATCTGGCCGATGCGCGTGTGACCGAGCAATGGCTGCAGTGGTATCGCAAACAGCCGGGCACCCAGGCGCTGGGGCTGGATGCCTCCGATGCGGCGCCAGCGCAGAAGCTGGTGGCGGCCTGTCGCGAGCTGGCGCCCGGCCGCGGCGGTGTCGAAAAGCCGCTGCGGGTGGTGATTTGCGGCATCCCCAACGTCGGCAAATCCACACTGATCAACAGCCTGATGGGGCGGCGCATCGCCAAGACCGGCAACGAGCCGGGCATTACCAAGGGGCAGCAACGCATCATGCTGGCCGACGATATCGAGCTGTTCGACACCCCGGGCATGCTGTGGCCGAAGATCATCGTGCCGCAGGGCGGCTACAACCTGGCCGCCAGTGGCGCCGTTGGCCGCAATGCACTGGACGAAGAAGAAGTGGTGCTGGAGTTGTTGCTGTACCTGATGAAACGCTACCCGGCCGAGCTGGATGCGCGCTACAAGATCGGCGACAGCGACGGGCTGCAGGACTGGCAGGTACTGGAGCTGATCGGCAAGAAGCGCGGCGCGGTGCTGCCGGGCGGGCGCATCAATATCCAGAAGGCGTCGGAGATCGTGCTCACCGACTTCCGCGACGGCAATATCGGCCGCATCTCGCTGGAGCTGCCGGAGGAGTGGGCGGCGTGGGAGAAGGCCGCCAAGGAGCATGAGGTACTGCGCGCGGCACAAAAGGAAGACGCGCGGCTGGAGCGCGAAGAAAAGAAAAAGGGCGTGCGCAGGTAAGTTGGCGGCCCGGACGACACAGGCGGAGATATCCGCCTGTTTTTATTTGTCGCTTGATATCAGCTGCAGCTGCGGCCAACGTTGATGCCAGTGCTTGTGTTGCAGACGTTGCTGCCAGGCGGCATCGCCGCCGCTGAAGGCCGGGTTGCGCTGGATCTGGCGGGAAAATAGCGGCCCCCAGCCCAGCGGGGCCAGCCAGTGCAGCTGCTCATGCTCATCGACACGGACGGCGTAGCAGGTGGCGGTTTCCGGCCAGTAACTGATGGCCTCGACACAACTCCGGTATGGTAGATGGCCGTGCCGCGCTGCCATGCGCGCCTGATTGCGTACCTGCCATGGGCAGAGGCAGGCGTTGCAGCAAGCGATGCTCATGACCGGCTTCCTGCTGCCGGCAGGCGGCCAGGTCAATATAGAGAGCAAGGTAGATCACATCGATATCGGTGAGCGGGGTAGGTGGACTGTGACCGTGCTGCATGTCCCACACCAGATTGCGGACGAAGCCTGCGGCCAACCAGAAACCGTCACCCAGCTCGTCGCGCACGCATTGCAGGCAGTTCCAGCGCAGCTCGTCCTGGCGCAGTCCTGACGCCAGCCAAGGCGGGGGCGGCCGCTCAGGCAATCGGCTCGCCCGGCTGCTCGAACCAGCCCATCAGGATGGCCTGCGCCGCCACCTGGTCCAGCATCTCCTTCTGGCGGCGGCCGTAGACGCCGGCATCTTCCAGCAGCCCTTCGGCAATCACCGAGGTCAGCCGCTCGTCCACCAGCCAGACCGGCAGCTCGAAGCGCCCCTTCAGGCGCTGCGCAAACTTGCGCGACAGCGCGGTGAGCTGATGCTCGCTGCCATCCATGTGGGTGGGCAGGCCCACCACGAAGCCGGTAATACGCCACTCGCTGACCAGCTTGCCGATGGCGGCAAAGCGCACCTCGTTCACTTCACTGTTGATGGTGTCCAGCGGTGTGGCGATGCCCACTTCCGGCTCGCCCAGTGCCACGCCGATGCGCTTCTCGCCGAAGTCAAAACCCAGCACCGTGCCCTTATGCATGGCCGGAGACATTGGTCAGCAGCGCCGGGTCGAAGCCCAGCAGCTTGATGGCGCAGTTGTAGCGTTCTTCCACCGGGGTGTCGAACAGCACCCACTCTTCCGCAGGCACCGTCAGCCAGCCGTTATTGGCGATCTCCTCTTCCAGCTGGCCTTTTTCCCAGCCGGAATAGCCCAGGCTGAGCAGCAGCTTTTCCGGGCCCTTGCCTTCCGACACCGCCGCCAGGATGTCCTTGGAGGTGGTCAGTGCCAAGTGGTCGGTAATGGTCAGCGTGGATTGCCAGTTGCCGATCGGGTTGTGCAGCACGAAGCCGCGATCCGGCTGCACCGGGCCGCCGAAAAACACCGGCCAGGTGCTGGCTTCGCCTTCCGGCAGCGGCAGGTCGATCTGCTCCAGCAGCTGCGCCGCCACGATGCCGGACGGCTTGTTGATGATGACCCCCATGGAACCCTGTTCGCCGTGCTCGCAGACATACACGATGCTTTTGGCAAACAGCGGGTCGGCCATGTCCGGCATGGCGATGAGGAAATGATTGGCAAGAGAGAGCGTATCCATGGCTGCATTATGGCAACCAATGTCATGGCCGGCAAAGCAACATCGCGGCGCGGCACGCAAAGGTTGGCCGCAGCAGGCGGCGGGCTTGCTAAAATGCGCGGCTGAATCAACCTTTTGCGGATCACGCCTTGCGCCTCACCCATATCAAGCTTGCCGGCTTCAAGTCCTTTGTCGACCCCACCAGCATCGCCGTGCCCGGCCAGCTGGTGGCGGTGATCGGCCCCAATGGCTGCGGCAAGTCCAACGTGATCGACGCCGTGCGCTGGGTACTGGGCGAATCGTCGGCCAAGCAGCTGCGCGGCGAGTCGATGCAGGACGTGATCTTCAACGGCTCCTCCACCCGCAAGCCGGTGTCGCGCGCCGCGGTGGAACTGGTGTTCGACAACGGCGACGGCCAGCTCACCGGGCCGTGGGGGCAGTACGCCGAGGTGGCCATCAAGCGCGTGCTCACCCGCCAGGGCGAATCCAGCTACTACATCAACAACCAGCAGGTGCGCCGCCGCGACATCACCGACCTGTTCCTTGGCACCGGCGTCGGTGCGCGCGGCTACGCGGTGATCGAGCAGGGCATGATCTCGCGCATCATCGAGGCGCGGCCGGAAGAGCTGCGCGCCTACCTGGAGGAGGCCGCCGGCGTATCGCGCTATAAGGAGCGCCGCCGCGAGACCGAAAACCGCCTCGCCGATACCCGCGACAACCTCACCCGCATCGAGGACCTCAAGCTGGAGCTGTCGCGGCAGGTGGAGAAACTCACCGAGCAGGCCGAAGTGGCGGCCAACTATCAGGACATGCGCGGCGCGCTGACCTTCAAGCAGAACCTGCTGGCGCTGGCGCGGCGCGAGGAAGCCGCGCGGCAGGAGGCCGCCGCCCGCGGCGAGCTGGCGCGCATCGAAACCGAAGAAGCCGCGCTGGAAGCCGCCCACACCCACCTGGAAACCGAGCTGGAAACCGTGCGCGAGACGCACTACGCCGCCAGCGACGCGGTGCACGAGGCGCAGCAGGCGCTGTTCGAGGCCAATGCCACCCTGGCGCGGCTGGAAGAGCAGCAGCGCCACCGGCTGCAAAGCAGTGAACGGCTGACACGCGAACTGAATAGCGCGCGCAGCGAGCGCCAGCAGCTGGCCGAACACAAGGCACAGGTGGCGGCCGAGCTGGACGACTGGCTGCCGCGGCGCGAAGAGGCCCAGCTGCGCATGGAAGAGGCGCAGATGGGGCTGGAGGACGGCGCCGACAGTCTGCCCTCCGCCGAGGCTGGATTCCGTGTTGCCGACCAGCGCCTGACGCAGATGACGGCGCAGATCGCCAACCTCACCCGCGAACGCGACCTGGCTCGGCAGCAGGGCGAGCACCAGCGCCGCGGCATCGAACAGCTGGCCGGGCGCGACGACGCGCTGCGCCGCGAACTGCAGGATCTCAACCTGCCGGATGCCGCCGCGCTGCAGCTGGCGCAGGCGCAGGTGGTCGATGCGCAGAGCGCGCTGGACGCAGTGCGCGCCCGGCTGGCGGCCGACGAGGCCAAGCAGGCCGACCTGAGCGCCGAGCGCGAGCAGCTGGACAAGCAGCTGGCGCAGCTGGGCGCCGACGCCGCCCGTGCCGAGGCGGAAGTGGCGGCGCTGGACGCCGTGCTGGCGCGCGAAGCCGCCGGCGAGCAGCTGGCCGGCTGGCTGCAGGCGCAGCAGCTGGCCGCGGCGCCGACGCTGTGGCAGAGCCTGCAGGTGGACGAGGCGTGGCGGGTGGCGGTGGAGGCCATGCTGGCCGAGCGGCTGGCGGCGCGCGCCGCGCTGCTGCCGGAAGCCATGCCGCCGGCGCCGCTGACCGTGGTGGACGGCAGCGCCGCGCCCGCTGCGGCCAACGTTGGCCGCCTGCGGCTCAGCGCGCAGCTGCAGGTGGCGGCGCCGTTTGCCGCCGCAGTGGCGGACTGGCTGGCCGGCGTCTACTGCGCCGACAGCCTGGCGCAGGCCATCGCCCGCCGTGGAGAGCTGGCGGCCGGCGAATGCTGGATCACCCCGGACGGGCATCGCGTCAGCTGCGCCAGCGTAAGCTTTCATGCCGCCGGCAGCGGCGACGGCATGATGGCGCGCAAGGCGGCGCGCGATGCCGCCGCCGAGCGGCTGGCGGCCATCGAGCCGGAAATCACCCGCCTGCAGCGCCGCCGCGACGGCACGCAGGCCACGCTGGGCATGCTGGCCGAGGCGGTGCGCGCGCAGAAGGGGGCGCTGTCGCGGCTGGAGGGCGAGCTGAATGCTGCCACGCTGGAGCACGTCAAGCTGGACCAGGCGGCACGGCAGGGCGCGGCGCGGCTGGCGGCGATCCATGCCGAGCAGGCGCGGCTGGCGGAAGAGCGCCGGCACGGGCAGGACACTATCGCCGAGGCCGAGCTGCTGGCCGAGGAAAACGCCATGCAGCTGGAAGAGCTGCAGCAAGCGCTGGAAGAAGTGCGCCTGGCGCGGCTGAACGCCGAAACCGGGCTGGAGCTGGCGCGCAACCGCACCCGTGATGCCGAGCGGCAGGTGCACGAGATTCGCCTGGCGCTGAGTACGGCGGAGCAGAAAGTGGCCGAGCTGGCGCGCCGTGCGCGCGAGCTGGAAGAGCGCGACCTGCAACTGGCCGAGCGGCTGGAAACGCTGGCCATCGAGGCGGAAACGGTGGAAGAGGCGGCGCCGGACGACGCACTGCAGGAGGCGCTGGCGCTGCGCGAAACGCGCGAGCAGGGCCTGGCCGCCGCGCGCGACGCGCTGAACGCGCTGACCGAAACTCTGCGTCAGCACACCCAAAAACAGCAGGAAGTCAGCGCCGCGCTGCCGGCACTGCGCGAGGCGCGCTCGGACTGGCTGCTCAAGCACCAGGAGGCGCGGCTGAACCTGGAGCGCTTCAACGAGGAACTGCAGGGCGCCGGCGCTGACGAAGCCGAGTTGCTGCCGCATTTGCACGACAACCTGAAGCCGAATGCGCTGGCGGCGGAGATCGCGCGACTGGCGCGCGCCATCGAAGGCCTGGGTGCGGTCAACCTGGCGGCGCTGCAGGAGCTGGAGGAAGCCAGCAAGCGCGGCGACTACCTGGCCAGCCAGACCGACGACCTGCTGCAGGCGATGGCAACGCTGGAAGAGGCCATCGCCAAGATCGACGGCGAAACCCGCGACATGCTGCAGCAGACCTACGCGGCGGTAAACGCCAAGATGAGCGAGTTCTTTCCCACGCTGTTCGGCGGCGGCCGCGCCGAGCTGGTGCTGACCGGCGACGACCTGCTGTCGGCCGGCATCCAGATCATCGCCCAGCCGCCGGGCAAGAAGAACAGCACCATCCACCTGCTGTCCGGCGGCGAGAAGGCGCTGACCGCGATGAGCCTGGTGTTCTCGCTGTTTAGCCTCAACCCGGCGCCGTTCTGCCTGCTGGACGAGGTGGATGCGCCGCTGGACGATGCCAATACCAGCCGCTTCTGCGACCTGGTGAAGCAGATGGCGGCCAGCACCCAGTTCCTGTACATCAGCCATAACCGGCTGACCATGGAAATGGCCGAGCAGTTGGTGGGGGTGACCATGCAGGAACAGGGCGTCAGCCGCATCGTGGCGGTGGACATCGTGGAAGCGCTGAAAATGCGCGAAACCGGCTAGTAATGCGCCGGGCGCTGTTGTTGTCGCTGCTGCTGCATGTGCTGTTGCTGGCGGCGCTGGCGCAGAGCGTCAGCCTGCCGTTGGCACCGCGGCTGCCGCTGCGGCTGGAGTTGCGCCTGGCGCCGGCTGCCAGTTCGGGTCCGGCGGCAGCGCCGGCGGGCAAGCTGGTGACGCCGGCCCGTGCCGCAGCGCCGCCGGCCGCTGGCGTGCGGCCAAGCCAGAGCGCGCCGCGTCAGGCGCCGCCTGCCGTCACGGTGCAGTCGACACCGCAGCCGGCACTGTCGCCAGCCCAGGCGGCGCCGGCGGTGGCCGCTGCCGCTACGCCGACAGTCGCGCCGGCCGCCACGGCGATCGCGGCAGGGGCCGGGGTTGCGGCCAACGCTAGTGCCGCGGCGGGGGAAAACCGCCGCGTGCGGGTACTGTCCGCACCGCGACCGGCGTATCCGCCGCTGTCGCGCGAATTGAACGAGGCCGGCGTGGTGTGGCTGCGGCTGAAGGTGGATACGCAGGGGGCGGTCAGCGACGTGCTGCTGTTGCGCTCCAGCGGCTTTAGCCGGCTGGACCGGGCGGCGATGGCGGCGGTGTGGCAGTGGCGCTTCCTGCCGCAGCTGGAGGCTGGCAAGGTGGTTGTCGCCGAGACCGAACAACCGGTACGCTTCAACTTGCAGGAAAGTGAATAAAAAACAGGCATCGCGGCCTGCTTCGGTCCGCGTGCCCCCGTCGGCATTTGTTATAATGCTGTCCTATATACTGGCTGCCGCTGTGGATAAAGCTCAATGAGCGAAATACAAATCGGATTGCTGTTGCTGGGCGCATTGGTGATTGCGCTGGTATACGGCCTCAATTTTTACCAGGAGTGGCGTTTTCGCAAGAAGACGCGCCAAGCCTTTGCACACCACGCCGACGCGCTGCTGGACGTGCCGAAGAACAATGTGCGCGATGGTCGCCAGGAGCGGCTGGAGCCGGTATTGCTGGACGAGGATGACGACACGCCGGCCTACCTGAACGACGAGCCGCCGCCGCCCAGCATCAGCCGCTACGAGCCGGAACCGGTGCCGGTGGTGAGCGAGGCGCCGGCCGCCGAGCTGGACAGCGCCGACCACCAGGCGCTGGTGGTGTCGCTGCTGGACCCGTCGCTGGATTTCATCGCCGAAGTGGTGTTCCCGCAGCCGCACGGGCTGAACAGCCTGCCGCGCTTCAATGTCGCCAAGCGGGTGCAGGTACTGTTGCGCACCGACCGCGGGCTGTGGAAGCCGGCCGAGATCATGCCGGGCACGCCGTACAAGCAGGTGAATTTCGGCCTGCAGCTGGTGGACCGCGGCGGTGCGGTGACCGAGCAGGAGCTGGCCAGTTTCTGCCAGCAGGTCGGCCACTATGCCGAGCAGCAGGGCGCACAGGTGAGCTTCCCGCAACGGCAGCAGAAGCTGGTGGCGGCGCGTGAGCTGGATCGTTTCTGTGTCGATGTCGACGTGTTGATCGGCATCAGCATCGTGCCGACCTCGCCGATTCCGGGCGCGCGCCTGCGCAGCGTGGCCGAGGCCGGCGGCCTGCAGCTGGAGCCGGATGGGCAGTTCCACTACCTGTCGGATTCCGGCAATACCCTGTTCTCGCTGGCCTCCGCCGACCAGACGCCGTTCACCATGCACACGCTGCTGGACAAGAACTTCCCGGCGCTGACCCTGCTGTTCGACGTGCCGCGCGTGGCCGGCGGCGTGGCGGTGTTCGACCGCGCCATGCAGTTCGCCCGCCATCTGGGGCAGGAGTTCAACGCCCGGCTGATGGACGACAACCGCCGCGAACTGAGCGAGCAGGGCATCGCCCACATCCGCGAACAGCTGATCCGCATCTACGGCAATATGGACGACCGCGGCATTGCGCCGGGTAGTGTGGCCGCGCTGCGGCTGTTTGCCTGAGCCGTTCAGTCCAATCACTACCGACACGCCGGCGCTGCCGGCGTGCTGCATTTGGGGCCTACCATGACCAAGCCTACCGCCGAGATCGAAACCCGCGCCCGCGAGTTGGCCGCACAGCTGGAGCGCTACAACCACCAGTACTACGTGCAGGATGCGCCGACGGTGCCGGACGCCGAGTACGACCGGCTGTTCCGCGAGCTGCAGCAGCTGGAGGCGGACTACCCGGCGCTGCAGCACGACAGCTCGCCCACCCGTCGCGTGGGCGGTGCGCCGCTGCCGGCCTTCGACAGCGTGGTGCACAGCGTGCCGATGCTGTCGCTGTCCAATGCCTTTTCTGACATGCAGCTGGCGGACTTTGCCAGCCGGCACGCCGAGCTGATCGCCTTCGACGAACGGGTGAGCAAGGATCTGGCTGCGGCCAACGTTGAATATGCCACCGAGCCCAAGTTCGATGGTCTGGCGGTGAGCCTGCTGTATCGCGATGGCGTGCTGGTGCAGGCCGCCACCCGTGGCGATGGCGCCAGCGGCGAGAACGTCACCGCCAATATCCGCACCGTGCGCTCGCTGCCGCTGCAGCTGCATGCGGCCAACCTGCCCACGCTGCTGGAAGTGCGCGGCGAGGTGCTGATGCTGAAGGCGGACTTCGACAAGCTCAATGCCGCGCAGCGCGAGCGCGGCGACAAGACTTTCGCCAACCCGCGCAATGCCGCCGCCGGCAGCTTGCGGCAGCTGGATTCGCGCATCACCGCGCAGCGCCGGCTGTCGTTCTTCGCCTATGCCATCGCCCAGGTGGAAGGCGCCGACTGGCCGGCTACCCACGCCGGCGAAATGGACTGGCTGGCGGCGCTGGGCTTCCCGGTGGTGGCTGCCGCGCTGCGACCGGTGGTGCAGGGCGCCGCCGGCCTGGCCGGCTACTACGAAGGCGTGCTGGCACAGCGCATCGGCCTGCCGTTCGAGATCGACGGCGTGGTGTACAAGGTGAACAGCCGTGCGCTGCAGGAGCGGCTGGGCTTCGTGTCGCGCGCGCCGCGCTGGGCGATTGCGCACAAGTTTCCGGCCGAGGAAGCGCTGACCCGGGTGGAAGCGATCGAGGAGCAGGTTGGCCGCACCGGGGCGATCACCCCGGTGGCGCGGCTGCAGCCGGTGTTCGTCGGCGGCGTCACGGTGACCAATGCCACGCTGCACAACGAGGACGAAGTGCGGCGCAAGGATGTGCGCGTCGGCGACACGGTGATCGTGCGCCGTGCCGGCGACGTGATTCCGGAAGTGGTGTCGGTGGTGCTGGCCGAGCGGCCGATGCGGCCAACGTCCGGTGGCGATCTGTTCAGTGGCGGTGAGGAAGCGATGTACCCGGCCTACCGCCTGCCCACTGCCTGCCCGGTATGCGGCAGCCACGTGGTGCGCGAGGAAGGCGAGGCGATTGCGCGCTGCTCCGGCGGCCTGGTGTGCAAGGCGCAGCGGGTGCAGGCGATCCAGCACTTTGCCGGCCGCCGCATGATGGACATCGACGGACTGGGCGAGCGCTACATCGAAAAGCTGGTGGAGTTCGACTACGTGGCCAGCGTGGCCGACCTGTTCCGGCTGCAGCTTGCCGACCTGCTGGAAATGAAGCGCCGCGCCGACGAGCAGGAGGGCATCACCCCGGAAACGGTGAAAGCCGGCAAGGTGGCCACCAAGTGGGCGGAGAACCTGATCGAGGCGATCACGCTGAGCAAGACCCCGCCACTGGCGCGGCTGCTGTTCGCGCTGGGCATCCGACACGTCGGCGAATCCACTGCCAAGACCCTGGCCGACTGGCTGGGCACGCTGGACCATGTGCGCCGTGCGCCGCGTGCGGTGCTGGCGGCGCTGCCGGACATCGGCGGCGTGGTGGCCGATGCCATTGCCGAATTCTTTGCCGAGGCGCAGAACGAGCAGGTGATCGATGCGCTGCTGGCTGCTGGCGTGGCGCCGGCGGACGAGCATGCGCCCAGGGCACAGCTGCACGACAAGCTGGCTGCGGCCAACCTTTACGCCCGCCTCGGCGTGCCGCGGCTCACCGAGGTGCGCGCGCAGCAGCTGGCGGCGCAGCAGGGCGAGCTGGCCACGTTGGCCGCATGCCCGCGGGTGGAGATCATCAAGCTGGAGCTGCCGGCCGAGGTGGTCAACGCGCTGGCCGACTGGCTGGACGAGGCCGGCAACCGCGCCGCGCTGCAGGCCATTGCCGCTTACTGCCGCGACATCCTGGTGGCGGCGCCGCAGGCGGAGGCGAGCGCCGGCAATGCCGCGGTGGCCGGCAGGACCTTCGTGCTCACCGGCACGCTGCCCACCATGGGACGCGACCAGGCTAAGGCGCTGATCGAGGCCGCTGGCGGCAAGGTGTCCGGCAGCGTATCGAAGAAGACCCACTACGTGGTAGCCGGCGCCGAGGCGGGCAGCAAGCTCGACAAGGCGCTGGAGCTGGGGGTGGCGGTGCTGGACGAGGCCGGCCTGCTGGCCTTGCTGGAGAGCGGCGGCTAAAACGCCTACAATGGCGGCCATTCGTTAGAACGTGTTTACGATCTCGCGAGCTAAGGCGAGACAAGGCGAAAATGGCTGAGGAAGCGGAATTTACAAATAGTAAATGAGCATTCCGAAGACGTTTTTAACGCCGTATCGCCGACGCGCAGCAGATCGTAGGCCGGTTCTTAAACGCTTGTGTTGAGAAAGCAAGTTGATATGCAAAAAATCACCAAAGCCGTGTTTCCGGTTGCCGGCATGGGCACCCGCTTTCTGCCGGCCACCAAGGCCAGCCCCAAGGAGATGCTGCCCATCGTCGATAAGCCGCTGATCCAGTACGCGGTGGAAGAGGCGGTGGCTGCCGGCATTACCGAACTGATCTTCATCACCGGCCGTAACAAGCGCAGCATCGAAGACCACTTCGACAAGGCTTACGAGCTGGAAACCGAGCTGGAAAACCGCAACAAGAAGAAGCTGCTGGAACTGGTGCAGGGCATCGTGCCGGACAACGTCAGCTGCATCTACATCCGCCAGACCGAGGCGCTGGGCCTGGGTCACGCGGTGCTGTGCGCCAAGCCGGTGGTGGGCAACGAGCCGTTCGCGGTGATCCTGGCTGACGACCTGATCGATGGCGAGCCGGGCGCGGTGGAGCAGATGGTGCGCGTGTTCAACGAGACCCACAGCTCGGTGCTGGGGGTGGAAACCGTGGCGCGCGAGGAGACCGGCTCTTACGGTATCGTGGAGATCCAGCCGAATGGCCAGGGCCGCGAGCAGGTAAGCAGCATCGTGGAAAAGCCGCACCCGGACGTGGCACCGTCCAACCTGGCGGTGGTGGGGCGCTACATCCTGACGCCGCGCATCTTCGACAAGCTGCTCAACACCCCGGCCGGCGCCGGCGGCGAAATCCAGCTCACCGATGCCATTGCCGCGCTGCTGAAGGAGGAGCCGGTGCTGGCCTACGCCTTCGACGGCGTGCGCTACGACTGCGGCTCCAAGATCGGCTACCTGAAAGCCACCGTGGAGCTGGGGCTGAAGCACCACGAGGTTGGCCGCGAGTTTGCCGCCTACCTCGCCAATCTGTCGCAACAGTAAACCGAACCGATTTTTTGCGCCGCCGCGTTGCTGACGGCGGCGCGCGTATTTTGAAAGGAATCAACATGCCGAACGTTGCCGAAGCACGCGGTATTCTCAATAGCTCCGACATCCTGTTCTCCGCCCAGGAGGTGGATGCCGCGGTGGACCGCATGGCGGCCGACATCACCCGCGAACTGGGTGAAACCTACCCGCTGGTACTGTCGGTAATGGGCGGTGCGGTGGTGTTCACCGGCCAGCTGCTGCCGCGGCTGATCTTCCCGCTGGACTTCGACTACGTGCACGTGTCGCGCTACGGCGACAAGACCCAGGGTGGCGAGCTGGTGTGGAAAACCGCACCGAAGGAAGACGTGCGCGACCGCGTGGTGCTGGTGCTGGACGACATCCTGGACGAAGGCCACACCATGGCCGCCATCCGCGACAAGGTACTGGCCATGGGCGCCAAGGCCTTCTACAGCGGCGTGTTCGCCAACAAGCTGATCAGCAAGGAAAAACCGATTGCCGCCGATTTCGTCGGCATCGATGTGCCGGACCGCTACGTGTTCGGCTACGGCATGGATGTGCGCGGTGCCTGGCGCAATCTGCCGGCGATTCATGCCTTGAAATAAGCCAGTGATTCACCCGACATGCCCGCGTTAGCGGGCATTTTCATTTTGCTTTGCCGCCGGGTATGCCAAGCTGGAACCAGAAACACTCAAACGCAGAGAGATGACGATGTCGCAGACAAAGATGCTGGAAGTGGTGGCCCCCGCCTATCTGGAGAAGTTTTCCTGTCTGGGGGCGGCATGCCCGGATGATTGTTGCCATGGCTGGGCCGTAGGTGTCGACCACGATACCTATGTGCGCCTGAAGGGGCTGCCGGACAGGGAGCTCAAGCCGGTGATCATGCACGCGCTGCAGCGCGGTGCAGGCAAGTCCGGCAGTGGCGACTATGGTTTTCTCGCCAAGCAGGATGACGAACGCGGCAACTGCGAGCTGCTCAGCACCGAGGGCTTGTGCCGCCTGCACCAGAAATGCGGCGAGCAGATGCTGCCGGACGTCTGTTCCACCTTTCCGCGGCTGACCAAGTCGCTGGGTGGCCAGCTGGAGCAGTTCGCCTCGCCAGCCTGTCCGGAGATCGCGCGGCTGCTGCTGTCCGATGACGACGCGCTGCTGCTGCAGCTGAGCCAGCAACCGGTGCGGCAGCAGATGATCGGCAAGGGCCGTCCGGAGATGGAGTGGACGGCCTCGCGCCAGGTGCGCGACTTCTTTCTGACGGTGCTGGCCACGGCGGAGCTGCCAGCTTGGCAGTCGCTGGCGGTGCTGCTGCTGCTGGCGGAGGTGTTGCAACCGCTATTCCACGATGACGGAGCCGATGAGCAGCAGGTGGCGGCAGTGCTGGCGGACTGGGAGCGGCAACTGCTGGACGGCAGCCTGTTACAAGAACTGGGGGCGCTGCGTCGCCACGACCTGTTGCATGTCAAGGTGTTGGCCGCCGCCAGTCGCGTGCGTGCCGATCTGGATTTCCGCAATCCGCGCTATCTGCAGTTGATCGAAGAGGCGCTACAGGGCCTGGTCAACGGGGGCGGGGAGGAGGGGGATGCCGGCATCGCCCGCCAGTTCGCTGCCGCCGACGATATCGATAGCATCGACAGCGTATTGCGCCGGGTGCTGTTCAATCATGCCGCCAGCGCCTTGTTCCCGTGGACCCGCCGCCTGTTGGGCGAAGTGCAGATCATGTGCATCGAGTACCTGACCCTGCGCTTCTGGCTGGCAGGGCTGATGCAGGCGCGTGGCCGCAGCCTGAGGGAGGATGAAATCATCGAACTGATCTACCTGTTTTACCGGGTCAATATTCATATGCCGACTTACCTGGAGCAGTGTGGCCAGGCTTTCCAGCAGGCCGGCATGAACAAGGTGGAGCATTGGCTGTTGCTGCTGCCGTTGCGTGCCGCTTGAGGCTTCGGCCCGCTGCTTTGCATAACAAGGAAAACATCATGCTAGCCATCATCGGAGGCAGTCGCCTCGCCCAGCTTCCCATTCTGCAGATTACCCATCGCCAGGTGGTGCGCACCCCGTTTGGCGACCCGTCCTGCGCGCTGACGTTCGGCCGCGTCGGCGCCCAGAACGTGGTGTTCATGGCCCGTCACGGTTATGGCAATTCGATTGCGCCGCATGAGCTGAACTACCGTGCCAATATCTGGGCATTGCACAGCGTCGGTGTGAAGCGGATTCTGGCCATCGGCAGCGTGGGCGGCATTCGGCCGGACATGGCGCCGGGCATGTTGGTGGTGCCGGACAACATCATCGATTACACCTGGGGGCGCAAGCACACCTTCTATGAAGGGCCGGATCGGCCATTGGTGCGGGTGGATTTTACCCAGCCCTATGATCCGGCGTTGCGCGGCGCCGTGTTGGCCGCGGCCCAAGACAGCGCCGTGCCCTGCCTGGACGGCGGTGTGTACGCGGTGACGCAAGGCCCCAGACTGGAAACCGCCGCCGAGGTGCTGCGCTTGCAGCGCGATGGCGCCGACATGGTGGGGATGACCGGCATGCCGGAGGCGGCACTGGCCCGCGAGCTGGGCCTGCAGTACCTGCATGTCTGCCACATTGCCAACTGGGCGGCGGGCAAGGGCGCCAGCCGCGAGCACATCCAGTTTGCCGACGATGCCCTGGCCGATGGTATGGCGAAAGTACAGGCCCTGCTGGCGGCGTTCTGCGCGCAAGGCGCCTAGGCTTTGCCTGTCGCGGCAGCGGCCATTCGTGCCTATAACGAGGGCTGCTGTCGCACTGATAAATGCCGGCTTGCTACAGTGGCAAGTGTTGGCTTATAGATGAACGAAAAATAGGCCGCTTTCACGGCAAAAAACTTGTTAATCCCCCCTAAAGTAAGCGTGGGCAGCGACGATATACATCATGAAGGCGGTAGCATCGGCATGGGGCCGACAGCTCAACGCCCCTCTGAATGAAAATCAAGGAGCACTACCATGCTGACCATCAATACCAACGTTGCCTCGCTGAACGCACAACGCAATCTGTCCGGCTCCCAGAACGCCCTGGGCACCACCCTGCAGCGCCTGTCTTCCGGTCTGCGCATTAACAGCGCCAAAGACGATGCCGCCGGCTTGGCCATTTCCGAGCGTATGACCGGCCAGATCCGCGGTATGGATCAAGCCCGCCGCAACGCTAACGATGGCATCTCCATGGCGCAGACTGCCGAAGGCGCACTGTCTTCTTCCGGTGACATCCTGCAGCGTATCCGCGAACTGGCGGTGCAGTCTTCCAACTCCAGTAACTCCGCCACTGACCGTCAGGCACTGCAGTCTGAAGTCGGTCAGCTGACTTCCGAACTGGATCGTATCGCCCAGACTACTGAATTCAACGGCCAGAAACTGCTGGACGGTACTTCCGGCTCCCTGACCTATCAGGTTGGCGCTAACGCCGGCCAGACCATTACCGCCACCGGTACCAACTTCCGTACCAGCAACTACGGTAACAACTCGGTTTCTGCTACTGCCCCGGCGGTGAAAGCATTTGCTGCCGCAGCGACCAACCCGATCACTGCAGCCAAGACCATCCAGATTGATGGTGGCCTGGGTTCTTACACCACTACCGCCACTACTGCGACCTCCTCGGCGCAGAGCGTTGCCGCGGAAATCAACGCCAACACCGCCAAGACCGGCGTGACTGCCAGTGCGACCACCACCGCCAACGTGGCGCTGCAGGGCGGCAAGAACTACACCCTGACCCTGCAGTCCGACAATACTTCTGCCGTGACCGTTGCCGTCAGCATGGGTGCGACCGCAGCTTCCGCCGATGACTATGCCGGTGCGATCAACGCCATCAATGCCCAGACTGGTAAAACTGGCGTGACTGCCGAGTACGACAGCACCAACGGTGGCATCAAGCTGACCAACCAGAACGGTAACAACATTACCCTGGGTACCACTGCGGCTTCGACTGGCACGGTTGTTGTTGATACCTACAAGTCGACCGGTGCTCTGCTCGGCTCGGCACAGACTGGTGCCGCTGCTGCCGCGACTCAAACCATGATCGCTGGTCAGCTGTCGCTGAGTTCCGACAAGAGCTTCGGTATTACCGACACTGGTACCGGCCTGACCTCGGATGATGCCGCCGCCGCAATCACCAACTCCAAGCTGGATTCGGTACAGTCGCTGGATATCTCCAACTTCGCCGGTGCCCAGAAGGCGCTGAAGATTGTTGACTCTGCGCTGCAGTCGATCAACGGCCAACGTGCCCAGTTCGGTGCCCTGCAGTCCCGCTTCGAGAACACTATCTCGAACCTGCAGACCTCGTCCGAGAACCTGAGCGCATCGCGCAGCCGCATCCAGGATGCCGACTTCGCTTCCGAAACCGCCAAGCTGACCAAGAACCAGGTGCTGCAACAGGCCGGTACTGCGATGCTGGCACAGGCCAACCAGCTGCCGCAGGGCGTGCTGTCCCTGCTGCGTTAAGCCAGCCGGTAGGATCGGTATGATTGAACCCGGCAGCTTGGCTGCCGGGTTTTTGCCCATGGAGAGTAATGATGAATATTCTGGGTAATCTTCCTGGCCCGGGCGTATTGCCTGGCAGTAGCAGCAATGCGGCGGATCTTGCCGCCCGTAGCCAGACCTCGGCTGCCGTCAGTAGCGGTGCGGTAGCGGTGTCGCCGCAGGCGGTGCAGGCTGCTGGCGCCACCGACAAGGGGCGCAATACGGCGGCCTCCGATGACGAGCTGCGTAAGGCGGTGGAGAAGGTCAGCTCCGCCATGCAGGCTTATGGCCGTGAGCTGAACTTCAGTATCGATGAAGACTCTGGCATTCAGGTGGTCAAGGTAATGGATACCAGCAACGATGAGGTTATTCGCCAGTTTCCTTCCGAGGAAGTGCTGCGGATTGCCAAGAATCTGGACAAGGTATTGGGCGTGCTGTTTGAAGAGCGTGCTTGATACAGGAGTAATGTAATGGCTACTTTGAGCTCTGCAGGTATCGGTTCCAACCTGCCTATCGATAACATGGTCAGTCAGCTGATGGCGGTGGAGTCGCGGCCGTTGCAGCAGCTCAATTCCAAGGAGGCGACGGTTCAGGCGCAGATTTCCGCGCTGGGACAGGTCAAGGGGGCACTGTCTGCCTTTCAGTCGGCCACCAAGGCATTGCAGGACAGTAGCAAATTCAACGCCATTCAGGCCACGAGTTCTTCCGAAGACAACGTCAAGGTCTCCGGTAGCAATGCGGCCGGTACCGGCAGTTTCCTATTGCGTGTCAATCAGCTGGCGCAAAGCCAGAAACTGGCGACGACAGCCTTTGCCAGTACGACGACGGCCATTGGCGGCGGCACGTTGACCTTCAGCTTTGGCACCACCTCGGGGGCCAGCTTTGCGCTGAACCCGGAAAAAGTACCGCAGACAGTTACGATTCCAGCCGGCTCTACGCTGGCGGGCATCCGCGATGCGGTGAACAAGGCCAATATCGGTGTTACCGCCAGCATCGTGAACGATGGCACCGGTAACCGTCTGGTGTACACCACGGCCACCGGCACCAAAAGCACCCTGAAAGTCGAGTCGAGCGACAGTAGCCTGGCCGCCTTTACCAATGATCCGGCAGGCACCAAGCTGACCGAGGTGCAGTCGGCGAAAGATGCCATCTTCGAGCTGGACGGCATGACGATTACCAAGCAGGGCAACACCGTCACGGATGCCGTGGATGGGTTGACCTTTAGCCTGGTGAAAGTGCATGCGGCGACCGATTCGGCGGCCAAGATCGATGTTACCCGCAGCAGCTCCGGTATCAGCAAGGCTATTCAGGACTTCGTCAAAAGCTACAACGAGTTGGATAAAGCGCTGAATGATGTCAGCAAGGTAGATACCACTACCAAGCCGGCCAAGGGGCAACAGCGTACCGCGCCACCGTTGGCCGGCGATGCCAGCATCCGCGCCATCCGCAACCAGATTCGTACCGCTTTTTCTGTGGTGCAGAACATCGATGGTGACTTCACCCGCCCAGCAGAAATCGGTTTGGCGTTTGACAAGAATGGTAGCCTGGCACTGAACACCACCAAGCTGCAGGCAGCCATTGACGCCAACCCTGACGATGTCTTGAAGTTGTTCGGCTCGGTGGGGACACCGACTGACGGCAATATCAAATTTTCTGCAGCGACCGGCAATACCCAGACCGGCAACTATGCGATCAACCTGACGGCGGTGCAAAACGGCACGCTGCTGGGGGCCTCGGCACTGGGCAGCGCTATCGTCGTGACTGCACCGGCCAGCTTCAGTGTCAAGATCAATGGTGATAGCACGGCTAGCCTTACCTTGCCGGCGGCGACCTACACGCCGGCCACGCTGGCGAGCAAGCTGCAGGAGGTAATCAATGCCGACAGTACCCTGACCACCAAGGGCGACAAGGTGACGGTGTCGGTGGATAGCTCCGGTAAGCTGCTGTTGAGCTCGACCAAGACCGGCACTAGCTCCACGGTTGAAGTGCTTGGTGGGCTGGACAGTGTGACCACCGATACGGGTAGTGTGAGCCTGTTTAATACCGGTGTGGGTATCGCCGGTTCGGACAAGGTGTCCGGTACCATTGGCGGTTATTCGGCCTTGGCGGATGGCAATAAACTGACCGGCGCCATTGGTACCCCGGTAGAAGGGCTGTCAGTCACCGTGAATGGCGGTACTATTGGCGATCGCGGCACGGTAGAGTTCAGCAAGGGTTTTGCCTTTGCACTGGATGGCGTGTTGACTAGCCTGCTGGCAAGCAAGACCGGGGTGATTGATGCCAAGACCGATGGCCTCAATTCCACCGTCAAGCGCATTGGCGAACAGCGTGACCGCATGAACGATCGGCTGACCAAAACGGAAGCACGTTATCGCAAGCAGTTCAATGCGTTGGATGCTACCGTCAGCCAGATGCAAAGCACGGGTAACTACCTGACGCAGCAGTTGGCCGCACTCACAAAATCGAGTTCGTAATACATGAATAGACAAGCGCTAAAGGCGTACGGACAGAAAAGCCTGGAGCTGGAGGTAGAAAGTGCGTCACCGCACAAGCTGATCCTGTTGTTGTTCGATGGCGCGATCCAGGCCATCAAGCAGGCGCGCTTCCAGATGGAAAACGGCAATGTCGCCGAAAAGGGCCGGCTGATCAGCAAGGCGATTGCCATCGTCGACGAAGGCCTGCTGCTGGCGCTGGACCGCAATGCCGGCGGCGAACTGGCCGAAAACCTGGCAGCACTGTACACCTATTGCTGCGAGCGCCTGTTTGTTGCCAATACCAAGAATGATGCCGCCGCTCTGGACGAAGTTGCCAGCCTGCTGGGCGAGATCAAGAGTGCCTGGGAGGCAATCGGCAAGCCGCAGGCCGGCGGCGGCGACGGCAAATCGGGCCTGAATTATGGTGCCGTCTGATTCGCCGCAGCAGAGCGCGGCAGTAAGGCAACTGCTTCCGCTGCTGCAGGACATGCTGCTGCTGGCCCAGCGTGGCGATTGGGATGGCTTTGCCGAGCGGCGCGAACAGTTGGCCGCACTGGATTACCGCATCCTGTCTGCCGAGGAGCTGTCGGTGGCCGAGGCTGACGGCCTGCGTGCCGAGTTGCTGCAGGCGCAGCTGCTGCTGCAGCAGCTGACCATGCTGGCGCAGCTGGAACAAAAGCAGCTGTCTGGCCAGCTGGTGACGATGAGCAACCAGAACAAACTGGATGCCACTTACGGTCAATAAAACGCTTCCTTTCGCGTCGTGTTTCCCGCCACCAGGGCCGGCTGGGGGTGCTAGATTTCAGTATGAGCCCCCTTCACTGACCAGAGGTGTGAGATGGATTACATCATTTGGGTACTGGTTATCCACTCCGCCGTAGTGGCCTACCTGCTGTACCGCGCCTATCGCAAGATTGCCTACCTGGAATTCAGCCAGCAGCACATGGAAGAGCTGCAGCGGCAGATCAGCCACCTGCAGCGCGGCCTGCAGGATGTGGCGTTGATCGCCCAGCAACAGCTGCAAACACCGCGCAGCCAGCGCAGCGGCCAACCTTTGGCCAGCAGTGAAGGCGCCAGCCCCTACAACCAGGCGATAGAACTGTTCAAGCGTGGCTTCAGCCCCGCCGATGTGGCCGAGCGCTGCGGCATCTCGCGCAGCGAGGCCGAATTGATTCTGTCGCTGTACCGCAATAGCTCCACCTCATGATTTCACCGTTGCTTCCCGGTAGCTCCGCCGCGCGCGATACCACGCTCAGCCCGGCGCAGAATGCGCGGCTGGAGCGCGAACAGGGGCGGGTACTGATCGAAGTCAGCGGCACGCCGGCCCGGCTGCCGGAGTTGGCCACTGGCGAGCGCCTTGCCGCCGCGGTCAGCGAGCGGCTGCCGGATGGCAAGCTTGCCGCCCAGATCAAGGGCGAAACCTTTCTGCTGAACATGCCGGTCGGCAGCCAGGCACAGGCCGGCAATGTGCTGAACCTGCGCGTCGCCACCCTGCAGCCACTGGCGTTCGCGCTGGTGGACTTGCAGTCGGAAACGCCGGCGGCAGCACTGCAGGATGCACTGCGGCTGGCGGCCGGGCAGGAGGAAACCCCACTGGCCACCCTGAACCAGCCCAGCGGCAAGATGCCGGCCTTCCAGAGCGGCGAATGGGTGCATGCGCGCGTTGCCGAGCGCCTGGCCGATGGCTCCGCCGTGGTGCTGGCCAAGAATGCCGCCTTCACGCTGCAGGCGCCGCCCGGCTCCAAGGCACTGAATGCCGACCCCTTGCTGCTGCGGGTGCGTGCCACCGAGCCGGTAGTGAGCTTCGCGCAGGTGACGCTGGAGCAGGATCCGGAAATGGCCAAATCGGCGCCGGTGTCGCTGAGCGCCGCCACCCGCTATCTCAGCACCCTGCTGCAAGCCGCTAATCAGCAGGGCGGCCGCCTGTCTGCCACCGCCGCCGCGCTGGCCGCCGCCTACGATACCGTCGGCGACAAGGTAGCCGGCAGCGGCAAGGCGCTGCTGGACAACCCGGGGCAGCCCGGCAGCGAACACAGTGCCAGCCTGCGCCAGACTGTGGAAAAAAGCGGCTTGTTTTACGAGTCTCACCAGAAAGCCTGGCTGGATGGCCGCTTGTCGCTGGACGAATTGCGCGAAGAGCCGCAGGCCAAGCTGGGCGCGGCCGGTAGGGCACAGGGCGAAATGGGGCAGCTGGTGCAGCGGCAGCTGGAAACGCTGGAACAGCGCCAGTTTGTCTACAACGGCCTGGCCTGGCCCGGCCAGCAGGTGCAGTGGCAGATTCAGGCCGAGGAGACGCCGGAGCGCGAGGCCGGCGGAGCCGACGACATGCGTGCCTGGCATACCCAGCTCAACCTGCAGCTGCCGGCGCTGGGCGGCGTGGCGGCGCGGCTGCGCATGGTGGGCAACCAGGTACAGCTGGTGTTTGCCACCGACAGCGACCAGGCCGGCGGACTGATCGAAACCCACCGGCTGCAACTGGCCGGCGCGATGGAGGCTGCCGGGCTGACCTTGGCCAGCCTGCAGGTAAAGCATGAAGCAGAGCCGTCCTGACAACCGCCGCTCGGCGGTGGCACTGCGCTACCGTGAGGGCGACAACGCGCCGAAAGTGGTGGCCAAGGGCTACGGCCAGATGGCCGAGCGCATCATCGAACAGGCCAAGGATGCCGGCGTGTTCGTGCACGACTCGCCGGAATTGATCAACCTGCTGCTGCAGGTGGACCTGGACAGCCACATCCCGCCCGAGCTGTACCGCGCAGTGGCGGAGGTGCTGGCCTTCATTTACTTTCTGGAACAACAGGCCAAGGGCGAAAGCGTGGACTTCGCCCAATGGCTGGCGCTGCGGCAGCCACCGGCTGCGGCGGTGCGATCCTGACGCCTGTCACGGGCATTGAAACAAGGGGCAGCAATGAAAGTCGGTTATATCGGGCTGGGCATCATGGGCGCGCCGTGCGTGCGCAATCTGCTCGCGGCGGGGCATGAGGTAACGGTATGGGCGCGCCGCCGCGATGCGGCGCAGGCGCTGCTGGACGCCGGCGCACAGTGGGCGGACAGCCCGGCCAAGCTTGCGGCCAACGTTGAACTGGTGGTGACCAATGTGGCCGATACCGTCGATGTGGAACAGCTGCTGCTGGGCGACAACGGCGTGGCGCAGGGCGCTGCGCCCGGGCTGGTGTGCGTGGACATGAGCACCATCTCGCCGCTGGGCGCACGCGACATCGCCGCCAGGTTGGCAGCACAGGGCATCGACTTTCTCGATTGCCCGGTATCCGGCGGCGAAGTCGGCGCCATCAACGGCACGCTGACCATCATGGTGGGTGGCCAGGCGACGGCGCTGGAAAAGGCGCGCCCGGCGCTGGCGGCGATGGGCAAGACTATCACCCATATCGGCGACAGCGGCGCCGGCCAGGTGGCCAAGGCCTGCAACCAGATCGCCGTTGGCGTCGGCATCGCCGCGGTGGCCGAGGTGATGAAGCTGGCCAAGGCCTGCGGCGTGGACCCGGCACCGGTGCGCGAGGCGCTGCTGGGCGGCTTTGCCGCCAGTCGCGTACTGGACGTGCATGGCCAGCGCATGATCGACGACAACTTCGCGCCCGGCTTCAAGGCCAAGCTGCATCTGAAGGACATGGGCATCGTGCTGGATACCGCGCAGTCGCTGGGCATCAAGCTGCCGGAGGCGGAGCGCGTGGCCGGGCTGATCGGCGAGCTGGTGGCGGACGGCGAGGGCGAACTGGACTCCTCCGCCATCGCCCGCCTGATCTGGGCGGACAATAACTGAGCGCCCGCCGCCGCCGTAACGCAAACCGCCCCTTCGGGCGGTTTTTTGTGGCGCCGGGGCGGCCGGCGTGCGCATAAAACAAAAGCCACGCGGGGCGTGGCTTTGATCTGCGGCACGGCATTGCGCGTAAGCGGGAATTATTCTACGTTCTGAATCTGTTCGCGCATCTGTTCGATCAGCACTTTCAGCTCCACCGAGGCCTGGGTGGTGTCGGTGGATACCGACTTGGAACCCAGGGTGTTGGCTTCGCGGTTCAGCTCCTGCATCAGGAAGTCCAGGCGCTTGCCGACCTGGCCGCCGGTTTTCAGGATGCGGCGCACTTCGGCCAGGTGGGTGCTGAGGCGTTCCAGCTCCTCGTCCACGTCGATCTTCTGCGCGAACAGGGCGAACTCCTGCTTCAGGCGGTCGTCATCGACATTGCCCAGCGCCTCCTGCAAACGGCTGGCCAGCTTGTTGCGGTAGGCTTCCAGGATTTGCGGCAGCTTGGGCTTGACCGCGGCGACGATGGCGTCCATGCCGCTGATACGGTCCAGCAGGATGGTGGACAGCTTGTGACCTTCGCGGCCGCGGGTGGCGCGAAAATCTTCAAGTACCACGCCCAGGCCGTCGATACAGAGTTGCTGCAGCGCTTCCGGCGGCAGCGAGTTGGATTTGAGCGCGCCGGGCCAGCGCAGCACTTCGCCCATGCCCAGGTCGCGGATGCCCGGGGCCAGCTCGCGCACTTCCTGGCAGACGGCCAGCAGGCGCGCAACGGTGTCGCGGTTCAGTTCCAGTTGCGGGGTGTCGTCGGCGGTCTGATTCAGGCCGATGCGGCACTCCACCTTGCCGCGGGTGACGCGGCTGGCGATCAGTTCGCGCAGTTGTGGTTCAATACTGCGCAGCTCCTCGGGCAGGCGCATCTGCACGTCGAGATAGCGGTGGTTGACGGCACGTACTTCGATGGACATCAGTCCACCCGGAAACTCGCGGGTGGTAGAGGCAAAGCCTGTCATGCTGAGAATCATCGGGGGCTCCAGAATGGCGTTTTTAAAGGGATACGACCCCGAATCGCAGTCATGATTCCGGGGCGGGCACACTATAACAATGGACAGTACACAATCCAAGTCACGTTCTCTCGTCCCCGGCTGCCGGCTGGAGGGTTATACCATCGTGCGGGTGCTCAGCTCCGGCGGCTTCAGCGAGGTGTACCTGGCGCTGGACGACCATGACCGCAAGTACGCGATCAAGGAGTACCTGCCGCGCGACATGGTTGGCCGCAGCGATGCCGGCGACGTCACCGTGTTGAACGAGCTGGACCGCGAGGTGTTCAAGCTCGGGCTGAAGTGCTTTTTCGAAGAAGCGCGCGTGCTGGCCGGCATTCATCACCCCAACGTGGTGCGGGTGAGCAATTTCTTCCGTGCCAACCAGACGGTGTACATGGTGATGGAGTACGCCGATGGCCGTTCGCTGGCGCGCGAGCTGGAACTGAGCGAAGGCAGCATGCCGGAGGCCAGGCTGCGCAAGCTGTTTGCCGAGCTGATCGCCGGCCTGGGTGAAGTGCACAAGCAGCACCTGCTGCACCTGGACATCAAGCCGGGCAATATCTATTTGCGGCGCAACGGCTCGCCGATGCTGCTGGATTTCGGCACCGCGCGGCAGGTGGCGCATGAGAGTCACTTTGCCTCCGCGATGATCACCCCCGGTTTCGCCGCCCCGGAGCAGTACAACAATGGCGAGCCGCTGGGGGTGTGGACCGATATCTACGGGCTGGGCGCCAGCATGTACCTCGCCATGGGCGGCGGCCGCCTGCCTGCGGCCAACCTGCGGCTGCGGCAGGACACGCTGCCGCCGGCGACGCGGCTGCTGGCCGGGCGCTATTCGCCGCAATTGCTGCAGCTGGTCGAGCAGTGTCTGGCGCCGGCACCGCAGGCGCGCCCGCGCAGCCTGGGCGTGGTGCGCGAGCAGCTGCTGGGCAGCTACCAGGAGCTGCCGCCTGCCGGCAAGCGCTGGCGGCGCTGGTTGGCCGTGCTGGGGGGGAAGAAAGCCGGATGAAATTTGCCATTGCCAGCGAATCCCGCGTCGGCGGGCGCGAACACAATGAAGACCGCCACGGCGCCATCTGGTCGGCGCAGTCGCTGCTGCTGGTGGTGGCCGACGGCATGGGCGGGCGCGAGTATGGCGAGGTGGCGGCGCAGATCGCCGTCGATGTGTTTCTGGAAAACTTCCGTCGTTCCGCCCACCCGCAGCTGCTGCGCCCGGCGGCCTTCCTGCAGCGGGTGATGGCCGAGGCGCACGAGGCGATCCTGGCGCAGGCGCTGCAGAATCGGCTGCACGAAGTGCCCAGCACCACGCTGGTGGCCGGGTTGGTGCAGGACGGCAAGCTGTACGTGGTGCACGCCGGCGACTCGCGGTTATATCTGCTGCAGGGCGACCGGCTGCGCTATCGCACCCGCGACCACAGCCAGGTGCAGCGGCTGATCGAAAGCGGCCAGCTGAGCGAGAAGGACGCGCAGACCTACCCGGGGCGCAACCATATCTATAACTGTCTGGGGGCGATGATCGACCCGGAGATCGAGGTCAGCGAGCCGATTCCGCTGCAGGGTAACGAAACGCTGCTGCTGTGCTCCGATGGCCTGTGGGGGCCGCTGCTGGACGAGGAGATCACCCGCATCTTCCACGGCCGCGAGCCGCAGCTGGTGTTGCCGGCGTTGATGAACGTGGTGGAGAAGCGCGCCGGTGCCGGGCGGGACAATCTGACCGGCATTGCCGTGACTCTGCTGGGCGAAGACGATGTCGTCGGCAGCCGCGATGGCTATGTCGACAGTCTGTACGTATCGCGCGCCGGCTTCGACCAGTTGCCGCTGCCGCACGGCCTGCGCCCGGCTTTGCGCTAGAATGCCTTCCTTTTGCCTTGGAGTTCCTGCCATGCGATCCAGCGACCGTGCTGCCGATGCCCTGCGTACCGTGCGTCTTACCCGTCATTACACCCGGCATGCCGAAGGCTCAGTGCTGGTGGAGTTCGGCGATACCAAGGTGATCTGCACCGCCTCGGTGGAGGAAACCGTGCCGCCGTTCCTGAAGGGCAAGGGCCAGGGCTGGGTTACTGCTGAATACGGCATGCTGCCGCGCTCCACCGGCAGCCGCATGCGCCGCGAGGCCGCTAGCGGCAAGCAGTCCGGCCGCACCCAGGAAATCCAGCGCCTGATCGGCCGCAGCCTGCGCGCGGTTATCGACCTGGACAAGCTGGGCGAGCGCCAGGTGCTGATCGACTGTGACGTGATCCAGGCCGATGGCGGCACCCGTACCGCCAGCATTACCGGTGCCTACGTGGCGCTGGCCGATGCCATCGCCAAGCTGCTGGCGGACGGCAAGTTGGCCGCCAGCCCGCTGCGCGACCAGGTGGCGGCGGTGTCGGTGGGCATTGTGGCCGGCGTGCCGCTGCTGGATCTGGACTACGTGGAAGATTCCGGCTGCGAAACCGACATGAACGTGGTGATGACCGGTGCCGGCCATTTTGTCGAGGTGCAGGGCACCGCCGAGGGTGCACCGTTCAGCCGGGCGGAAATGAACAGCCTGCTGGCACTGGCAGAGCAGGGCATCGGCGAACTGCTGGCGCTGCAGCGTGCCGCACTGGCCGGCTGACCGGTCGCTGCCCAAGGTGGGCGGACAATGCAAAACGGGCGCCGCTGGCGCCCGTTTTGTTTACTGCTGGCTGCGATTACTTGGCAGCGGAAGCAGCTTTCTTGGTGGCCTTGGCCTTAACCACTTTCTTAGCGGCTTTCTTTTCTACTTTCTTAGCCGGAGCAGCAGCAGCCGGAGCGGAAGCAGCAGCGGCCGGCTTGGTAGCGGCGAAACCGGAGGAAGCAGCAACAGCGAATGCCAGGCCAGCAGCGATCAGAGTCAGTTTTTTCATGATTGGGTAATCCCGAGTAATTTGGAGAGCAGGCGTCGTCACGCGACGACTGAGGACCATCATAGGGGCGTGGCGCAGCCGCTGTCTGTTAGGGTTTGTTCGCTGATGTAACGGCTTGTAACTGCGGCCAACATAGCGTGAATGCGGCACCGCCCAGCGGGCTGTCGGCGATTTCCACTCGCCCCTGATGCGCCAGCATGATCTGCTGCACGATGGCCAGCCCCAGGCCGTGGCCGCCCTCGGCGCGGTCGCGGCTCGGGTCCAGGCGTACAAACGGCTCCAGCACGCGTTGGCGGTCATCGGCAGGGATGCCGGGGCCATCGTCCTCCACGCTGAAATACTGCCAGCCATCGGCGGCATACAGCCGTACCCGCAGTTGCTTGCGGGCGTAGCGGGCGGCGTTGCCGATCAGGTTGTCCATCGCCCGCGCCAGCAGCACGCTGTCCGCGGTGACCGATGCCTGCTCTATTTGCAGATTGCAACGCAGCTCCGGGTACAGCTCGGCAATGTCCTCCAACCGCTGTTGCAGCCAGGCTTGTGGCTGCAGCTCTTGCAGTTGCAATGGCAGGTCGGGGCGTGACAGGCGCGCATGCAGCAACAATTCGTCGATCAGCGCGCCGACGCTGTTCAGGTCGCGCTCGATGCCGGCGTGCGCCGGGTTGGCCGCATCGATGTCCAGCAGCGCCAAGCGGTAGCGCAGCCGCGCCAGCGGGGTGCGCAGCTCGTGCGCCACCGCGTTGATCAGCGTCTGCTTGCTTTCCAGTAGTCGCTCCACGTTGCCGGCCATGCGGTTGAAGCCCTGCGCCAGCGGTTGCAACCCGGAGCGTGGCGGCAGCTGCACGCGGGCGGAAAACTCGCCTTCGCTCAGTTGCTTGGCGCTGCGTTCCAGCTGCATCAGCTCGTTCCAGTGCGGCCGCATCCACAGCAGCACCGGAATCGCCAGCGACAGGCCGATCAGCGCCAGCAACGCATAGTCGAACCAGCGCAGCTCGTGCAGGAACACCAGGTAGCTCATCGGCCCGGCCACCAGCGCATAGGGAGATTTGCCAATGCGTTGCAGGAAGATATCGTCATCCTCCAGCATCACGATATCGCCTTCGCGCAGCGCGTGCAGGGTGGTGTTGTCGATGGGCAGCTCTTCCATGCGCTGCATGGCAACATTAAAGCCCAGCTCGCGGTCCAGACTGCGCAACGCTTGCGGCCACTGCGCCTGCGGGATGCCATCCAGCTTGTACTCGATCAGGGTCAGCGAAGTTTTCAGCAGGTCGGCCAACGCGCGGTCGCCGGTTTTTTCCGCCACCTGCTTGTACACCAGGCCGGCCAGCATCACCGCCAGCAGGAAGCTGACGATCAGCAGCAGATAGAACTGGATGAACAGCTTGCGCATGGCTTACCAGCCGGCCGGCGAGAACAGGTAGCCCTTGTTGCGCACCGTCTTGATGCGCGCCGGGGCCGCCGGGTCGTCGCCCAGCTTCTTGCGCAGCCGCGACACGGCGATGTCGATGCTGCGATCCAGCCCGTCGTAGCTCAGGCCGCGCATCACGCGCAGCAGCGTGTCGCGGTCCTGCACTTCGCCGGCGTGGCTGGCCAGCTGCCACAGCAGGTCGAAATCGGTGGTGGACAGCGTGATGCGCTGCCCGGCCAGCAGCACTTCGCGGCTGCGCGCATCGATGCGCAGTTGGCCGAACACCAGCAACTGCTCGCCCTCCGCTTCCGTGCTGCCGCCCTGACGCTGCTCGTGCTGGCGCAGTTGTGCGCGCAGGCGTGCGGCCAACACTGCCGGCGGGGTGGTCTTCAGCACGTAGTCGTTGGCGCCCAGCTCCAGCCCCAGAATCTGGTTGATGTCGCTGTCCAGCGAGGTGAGGATCACGATCGGGCCGGCAAATTCCGGACGGATTTCGCGGCACAGCGTCAGGCCGTCCTTGCCCGGCAGCATGATGTCCAGCAGCAGCAGGTCCGGCTGTTCGCGCAGCAGCGCGGCATGGGCGGTGTCGCCACGCGGCTCGATCACCACCTCCAGGTCGTGGCGGGCCAGAAAGCCCTGCATCAGCTGTGCCAGCTCGGCGTCGTCTTCGACGAACAGGATCTTGTGAGTCATCGCCACTCTCCGGTTTAAAACGCGAGTATGGCCTTGTCGTTGCGGCAGCGGCAAGGCGCTTGCTGTTTCAAAATGAAACGCCCCGCAGCGCGGGGCGTCAAGGCCGGGTGGCGATCAATCGTGTGGCAGCGGCGGGTGGCGATCGGCGTAGGCGTTCAGCGACACCACGCGGGTCTTGCCGATGCGGTGGCGGTAGATCTCGCGCAGATAGCAGATGGCCTTCTGCACGTGATGGCGCGTCAGGCGGATATCGTTGATCGACACGAACTTCTTCGGATCGCGGATCAGCTCGCGGTACTTCTTCTCGTACATCGGCTTGATGGCGAACCAGTTGGTGTCTAGGATCTTGGCCGGGTTCTCGAACTCGTCCAGCAGCTCCTCCAGCCGCGACTCGTCAAAGCGCTCGGCGGTGATCAGCTCTAGGATGGCGTTGTCCAGCGTGTCGTTGTAGCGGTAGCCGCCGCGGGCGAAGCAGCGCTTGATGTAGGCGACGATCAGCGTCAGGAAATCGTCGCTCAGGCACGGGCTCTTGGCCACCAGCGTGGTCAGCGACAGGTTGGCCGAGGCGCCGATCACCAGCGCGTAGCGCTTCAGCGTGGTGCTGGGGAACAGGCCGTTCAGGTGCTGCTTCAGGCGGTTCAGGTCCATATAGGACAGCTTGTAGCCCTTGGGCAGCGACAGGATGGCCACCACCGACGAGCAGTTGCGGAAGAAGAACAGCTCGTTGAGCTTGGCCGGGTCGTAGCCGGATTCCTTGTACTCGTTCAGCGCGGTGCGGTAGCGGTCGGATTCGATCGGCAGCAGGCTGATGCCCTCGATCGCCTGCGTTACCGGGTTGAAGTGCGGCAGGTCGATGGAGCGGAAGAACAGGTCGTCGATATTGAACTTGCTGCTGCTGTTCACGTCCAGTGGGTCGCCGACCACCGATTCGGCGTACGCCACCGCCACCGGACCGGCCAGGCTCATGAACAGGTCGTTGGCATCGAGGCGGATGGTCTCGCCGATGTCGATGCCGGCGCGGTGGAAGTAGTTCTCGTCGTAGTCGGTGGTCACCGCCTGGGCGGTGAGGATGTTGAAGATCTGCTGCGAGATGTACTGGTTGGCGTGGCGCTCCATGGCGTTCACGTCCAGGTCTTCGATGCTGCCCTTATCGGTTTCCTCGGCGTAGCGCATGATGTCGTTGGAGATCAGCATCATGGCGTTCCACGGGCGGATGCGGCGCATCACGCTTTCGGCACCGGCTTCCTCGTTGTCGAAGTTGTAGGAGAAGTCCCACTCTTCGGACAGGTATTTGCACAGCAGGCGGCCGGCGTTGATATGCAGCGCTTCCGAGCCTTCCACATGTTGGCCGGAAATATTCGGCAGGATGCAGATGCCGCTGGTGAAGATCGGCTCGAACACGAAGCCCTGTTCGTCGCCGCTGCTGCTGCCTTCCGGCTCGACGCGGGTCTCGAAGGTCTTGCTCATATAGGCATACTGCTGCGCCAGGCCGAACTCGCTGGCCATGCCGGAGCCGGTACCGCCGCCGGCGCTGAAGATGTAGAAGTACAGCCGCGACTGGTTGGCGCGGATGCCGCAGGAGTCGATCAGGTAGGCGTGGATCAGCTTCCAGTCTTCGTCGGAGAAGCTCTGGGTGTCCTTGTTGAGGATGATCTTGGCCAGATACTGGCCGAGGATCGGCGCGTTACCGGCCCCGCCGGCATGCACCTCGGCCAGATCCATGATGCGCATCTTACTGTAGTCGTTCAGGAAGGCGCCCTGTTCGCCACGATGCGAGAAGCGGATGCGACCCTTGATGTCCTTGTCCAGGTCGCCCAGCATCACCATCGGCTCGATCAGGAACGCCGGTTTCTGCGTTTTCTGCGGCGACAGCAGCGTGCGCTTGATCCAGCGCCGCGGACGGAAGTCCTGCTCGCTGCTGGGCTTCTCTTCATTGCCGAATTCATTCAGGTAGAACTTGCGCGCGTTGTACACCAGGGTGGCCACGTCCAGCGCAATGTTCGAGCCGCAACGGCCAAGACCAATCAGGCATACCGACGGGAACGGCCGCTCATAACTGTCCAGACCTTCGTCCTGGTTGCCGGCAAACGCTTCGCGCCGCAGGGTGTCCAGGTTGGTGAGGATGCGGGTCATGTCGCGCTCGGTGTAATACTGGTAGCGCTGGTTGCCGCTGCGTTCTGGCACCGCGTGCAGATGACGCGGCTGCGCCGCGGGCTGTTGCGGACCCATGTCGGTGTCGGAGTGGGTGTCGGTTGGTCGTTCTGGCGTTGCTTGCATGATATTTCCTTCATGAGGCCGGGATCGGCCATCAGGATTTGATACAGCAATATTTAAACTTCCATTTATACCACCAGAAGGCTGGGCCACTGTTTGCTATCAAGTAACATTTATTAACAAACCCCGGCAGCCATGTGGTTTTTTCATGCAAACGCAGCATGGCTCGCCGTCTGAGTTGTCATAACTGTCTTGGCGCCAGCCAAGACTCGCAGGGAGGTCTGTTGGCCGCGCCGTGCCCACCACCGACTACGTGCCAGGCTGCTCCGCCCGTGGCGGCTGCCACAGCCTGACGCCGCGGGCGGGCGGCTCGGGGGGTTAACCGCTGAAGGTGACGCGCACGGCATGCAGCCGCTGCTGGGTCTCGATCTTGGTAACGATGCGGTTGGCCGCAATGCCGTTGTCCACCAGTAGTTTCTTGACGGTTTCGGCGCGGGCCTTGGCGGCGGCGGGGGCGTTGCCCACTTCGCGGCGGTCGCAGTAGCCGGTAACGATGATCTGCTTGGCAATCACCAGCGCCGGAGCCAGCGCGCGTACTTGCTGTTCGGTAATGGGGGTGAGCTTGGCGCTCATCTTGTCGAATGGCACCAGAGTGGGGTCGCTGACAACGCTCTTGTTGCCGGTGGCTTCTACCACCTTGGCGGTGGCCTGTTCCACGCCGGCGGCCACTTTCACCGCAATGGCCCGGCTCTCTTGCGCTTGTGCGGTAGCGGGGTCGATGGGCGGCGTGACGGGTTTGCGGGTGTTGGCGCAGCCCAGCAGCAAGCTGCAGGCGGCGAGGAGGGTAAAACGGTAGAGCATGTGGGCACTCCTTCTGGGCCGGCACCGCGGCGAAGCCGTGGCACCGGCCGGCAACACGGCTTAGGCGATTACTTTGTTGGCAGTCAGGTCCCAGCCGGCGCTGACGTTACCGCCACCGGCGCCGTCGGCACGTTTCTGCTGGGTGTAGGTCCACTTGATCTTGCCGTAGCTGAAGCTCACCTGTTCGCCGGGGAAGCCGGCATCGTTGGCGGAACCGCTTGGCTCAACCTTGGAGATCAGGACTTGTTCCATCTTGATTTCCATGTACTTCACCTTGTCGCCACCGGCACGGCACAGTTCGATGGTGACATCCTTGATGTGTTTGCCGGTGCAGCACGCTTCGTAGATCTTCGGGCTGGCCTTGTCCAGGAAGTGGGTGATCTCGTACACACCGTGGTTGACGCGCTCGGCGGTGGCACCGCCGGCGGAGCTGGCGGTGGCCTGGGCCGGCTGTTCGATCAGGTGGGAGAAGGACTGGATCTCGATCCAGTCCTTGTGCTGGTCGTCGGTGCTTTCGCCCGGGATGCCGTCGATTTTCAGAAAGGCGTCAAATGCCATTTGGATTCTCCTAGGGTAATAAAAAGGAAGCAGAGCTTCCTGAACACGTGCCAGCTACGGCGACTGCGCAAGCAGCTGCCGTGCGGGCGACAGGCGTTAGCCAGCCGGCTGCGGCAGCTCGGCAACCAAACGCAGGGAAATGGTGAGTTCGTCCAGCTGGAAGTGCGGGCGCAGGAAGGCGGCGGCGCGGTAGACGCCGGGTTTGCCCGGCACCTCCACCACGTCGACGCGGGCTTCGCGCAACGGGTACTTGGCCTTGGCTTCCTGGCTGGCGGAGTCGTCCAGCAGGACGTATTGCGCCAGCCAGGTGTTGAGGAAGTCCTGCACGTTCTGGCGCGAGGCGAAACTGCCGATCTTGTCGCGCATGATGGATTTCATGTAATGCGCGATGCGGGATACCGCGAAGATGTAGGGCAGCTGGGTGGACAGGCGCGCGTTGGCGTTGGCCGCATCGGTGTTGTAGGTCTTGGCCTTCTGTACCGACTGGCCGCTGAAGAAGGCGGCGTAGTCGGTGTTCTTGCAGTGCACCAGCGAGATCAGCCCCAGGTCGGACAGCAGTTTTTCGGTGCGGTCGGTGATGGCCACTTCAGTGGGGCATTTCAGTGCCACTTCGCCATCGTCGGTCTTGAAGGTGTGCGCCGGCAGCCCTTCCACCAAGCCGCCGCCTTCCACGCCGCGGATGGCGGCCAGCCAGCCGAATTGGGCGAAGGCGTCGGTCAGTCGCGCGGCGTAGGCGTAGGCGGCATTGGTCCACAGGTATTTGCCGTGGTGGCTGCCGTCAACGTTTTCCTCGAAGTCGAAGGCCTCCACCGGCACGTTGTCTCGGCCATAGGGCAGGCGGCCCAGCACGTGCGGCAGCACCATGCCCACGTAGCGGGAGTCTTCCGATTCGCGGAACGATTTCCACTTGGCGTATTCGACGGTGTCGAAGATCTTGGCCAGGTCGCGTGGTTTGCCGATGTCGGTGAAGCTTTCCAGGCCGAACAGGCCGGGGGCGGCCGCGGTGATCAGCGGGGCATGCGCCGAGGCGGCAACGTGGGACAGCTCGTCCAGCAGGTAGAAGTCCTCCGGGTGGCGGGTGAATTCGTAGTCGCCCACCAGCGCGGCATAGGGCGCGCCGCCGAAGGTGCCGTACTCCTCCTCGTAGATCTTCTTGAACAGGGCGCTCTGGTCGAACTCCGGCGAGGCCTTGAAGTCTTTGACCAGATCCTTCTTGCTGGCGTTGAGCACCTTGATCTTCAGCATGGTGCTGGTTTCCGACTCCATCACCAGGTATTTCAGACCGCGCCAGGAGGATTCCAGCTTCTGGAACTCGGCGTGGTGCATCACCTCATTGAGCTGGGCGGACAGCAGGGCGTCCAGCTCGGCGATGCGGGCATCGATGCTGGCGGACAGATCGCGCGATATCGTTACGCTGCCTTCCAGCACCTGGGCCACCAGCTCGCCGATCAGGTCGCGAGTGTGGCCTTTCTCGCTGTCGTTGGTGGCGATGCGGCTCTGTTCGATGATGCTGTCCAGCAGGCTGCTGGCTTCCTGTGCGCCGGGGTTGGCCGCGGCTTCCAATTGTTGCGTGCTGCTCATGGTTTACTCCCCGGTGTTTTCGCTGTTGGCGGACTGGCTGATCTGGCGCAGCTTTTCGGTGTCGCGCAGCACTTCATCCAGCAGCTCTTCCAGTTTGTCGTTGCCGGCCAGCTTGTTGCGCAGATCGGCCAGGCGGGTGCGGGCATCCAGCAGTTGTTTGAGCGGTTCGACCTGCGACACCACGTTCTGCGGCTCGAAGTCGGCCAGCTGGTTGAAGTTCAGCTCCATGGCCAGCTGGCTGCCGTCTTCCTGCAGTTTGTTGCCCACCTTGATGGCCAGCCGCGGCGCCATGCCCTTGAGCACTTCGTCGAAGTTGTCGCGGTCGATCTGCACGAACTTGCGCTCTTTCATCTTGGGCAGCGGGTTCTTGCTGTGGCCGGAGTAGTCGCCCAGCACGCCCAGCACGAAGGGCAGTTCCTTGGTTTCGATGGCGTCGCCGATCTCGACGTCGTAGGTGATCTGCACGCGGGGCGGGCGAACCCGCGACAGTTTTTTCTGGGTGCTTTCTTTGCTCATGGTTTGGCTCTCGAAAAAGACGGTCTGTCAGGGTTGAACGGTGTCAGGCGATGCTGCGGGCAAGGCTGGCGACCAGGTCGCGCAACTGCGCAAGGTTGAGGCCGGGGTCGTTCAGGCGGCGGCCCAGGATGTAGCTGGCCTCGGCATAGGACTGGTGGCGGCGCCACGGTGCCTGCTCGTCGGCGATGTCCACCACGTAGCGCGCGTTCAGCGGCTCGCCCCAGCACTGCGCCACGATGTGCGCGTCCGGTGAGCGTGGCTGCAGCGCCAGGAAGCGGCCTTCCGGGCGGTTGATCAGCAGGCATTGCGCATCGTCGGCGTCCTGCGTGCCGGCCGCGGCCTGGTACAGCGACAGCCAGGTGGCTGCGGCCAACACGTCCTCGCCATCGGCGGCCGGCAGTGGCAACAGGTAGGTCTGCGCGCACAGGCTGTCGTGGAAGCGACGTTGCATCTGGCTGTGGAAGATGAAGGCCAGCAGGGTGGCTTCCAGCGATTGCCCCTGCAGGCGGGCGAGCAGGCTGTTCAGTTGCTGTGCCGCGGTGGTGGCCAGGTGGTGGCCCAGCAGCTGTTCGGCCAGCGCCACGTCATCGCTGGAGGCGGCGCCAAACAGCGACTGCGCCTCGAGGAACTGGCGGCAGGCCAGCATTTCCACCGAGTTGTCGATGGCGCTGGTCAGCTGTTCCTTCAGCCCGGAGAAGTACAGTTCGCCGGCCAGCAGCAGCACCGCCAGCGGCGGCAGCGCCAAGGTTGCCGGCAGCTGGGTGGCGGCCACCAGCGGGAAGTTTCGGCCGCTTTCATCGTGGCTGGGCTGGATCACGCCCAGCGACAGCCAGGCACGGTCGCGGCTGCGCAGCACAAAGCAGGAGCCGGGCATGATGCGGTAGCGTGCGATGGCGTCGGCATCGGCGGACAGCAGGCTGATGCTGTCCGCCAGCAGCTGGTCCAGCTGTGCCGCCGCCGGATGGGTGGCATTGATGCGGATGAAGTCGGCGCGCCGCGGCAGCTTGCCGAAGATGCAGTAAGCGGCGGCGACTTCCTGGGTGCGTTTGAAAGTGAAGCTCAAGGCCGTCATTCCCGGTTACAACGTCACGCGCTCGGGCAACGTCAGTTTGTTGAGGCGGGTCAGCTGCAGCGGGTTCACGCCACTGAGTACCCGGAAGTTGATGCGTACGGTCTGGGCCTCGCCTTCCGCCTTGCGCAGCGGCCAGGCCAGCAACGTGCCATCCGGGCCGTCCTGCAGCACCTTGGCGCTGGCCAGCAGGCGCATCAGTCCCATGCCGCCGGCGTAGTTGGCCACCACGCTGCTGGCGCCGTTGTAGCTGAGCACCTGGATGCGCGCGCCGGCACTCTGGCTGTTGCCGTTCCAGGTGAATGGCTGCCAGGCTTGCGGGCCGTTGCGGTAGCGCAGCTCCTGGCCATCGATGTCGAACACGATTTCCGACAGGCCGGGAGTGGGCTGTGGCTGCAGCTCGAAGCGCAGCCCGTCGCCATCCTGCAGCTGGCCGTTGGCCAGCGCGTTCAGGCTGCTGACGCTGCTGAGGAAGGCCGGGTTGAACTTGATGCCCAACGCACCCCAGGCGCGCGGTACCAGCTCGTCGCCGCGTTTTTGCACCAGGCCGGCCAGGTATTTGTTGATGAAGCGATCCAGCGTGCCGTCATTGGCTTTCAGGAAGCGGTTAATCTCGGCGATGGAGGCGGTATTGCCGGATTCGCTGAACGGGTATTTGGCAGCCAGCTGGCGCCACTGCGGCAGTACCTCGGCGGCCCAGGCCTGGTTGATGTCGGTGCTCACCGGGCCGAGCAGGGCGCTGTAGGCGCCGCTCAGCGGGCGTACCAGCATCGGGCGCACCATGCTGACGGTGTCTGGCGTACTTTGCGCCAGCAGCGCGTTGTCGACATAGCCGATGCTGTCGGCCAGCTCGGAACCGCTGTTGTTGAAGGTGGCCTGCAAGGTGGAGCGGGCCAGTGCGCCCGGCTCGTCGGTGCTGGCAATGGCACCCAGCTTGGCCTTGAGCTTGGCCAGCTGGTCGAGGTAGCCGTTGAGCGGCGCATTGTCGCCCTTCACCAGCAGGGCCACGCCGGCAAACTGCTGGCCGACTTCGCCATATTGCTTGCCGTTATTCTTGGCCTCGCCGCTGCCGCCGCCGGTCAGCAGGCTGGCGGTTTTCTCCAGCACCGATTGCTTGGCGTTTTCCAGCGAGCGGTTGAGTTCAGACGGGTTGTCCCATGCCGTCTCGGTGGCGGCACGCGTCAGGATCAGCTTGATCGGCGAGTTTTCGCGGTCGGCCAGACGGGTCATGGCCGATGCCGATTGTGCCGGGGAGGTGAAGTCGCGCACGGTGACGCCCTGCAGGAATTTCTTCCAGCTGGCGCTGTAGGCAGCGCGGTACATGGCTTCCAGCGCCACGCGGTTCTTCTCGCCGTCGCCATCCTTCCCCAGGTTGTCCTGGCTGCTGGCAGCCAGCACCCAGTCGTCGCTGCGGATCTCGCCCTTGCTGGCCTCGCTGATGGCAGCCTTGACGTATTGATCCCAGGCTTCGCGGGTAAAGGCGCCTTCCACCATCTGGCTGCCGGCCATGATGTCGAGGTCGCGGTTGTTCAGGATGCGGGCCACGGTCAGCGGGGCATAGCGGGTGTTGGCGCGGGCGCGGATTTCGTTGAACACGCGTTCCTCGGCCGACATGCGCTTGAAGGAGCCGCGCAGCACGTCACGCGCCTGGGTGACCACGCGCAGGTTGGGCGTGATCAGCGGCAGGTCCGGCGCCTTGATCTGGCTGATGTAGAACGCCAGCAGTTTTTCCGCCACCGCCATCACTTCATCGTTGCTGTACTGGCCGCGCTGCGCTTCCAGATAGGGACGCCAGTAGCGTGGCAGCTGGTCGGCCAGGTGGGCCGGCTCCATGCGTTGCGGCTGGTACAGCATCAGATAGGTTTTCAGCGCGTTGTAGCTGGCGTCCAGCTGTGGCGCTTTGGCGGCAGCCGCCGGCGCGGCAGCACCTTGCGGGTTGCTTGGCGTGCTGCTGCCGGCCGGCAGGTTGCGGCTGGCTCCCATGGTGTCGGTTACCACTTGCTGCGCCTTGCTCTGCGCCGCCGCCGGGTTCCAGCTGGCCGGGCGCAGCGCGTAGCCATCTGCCTGCCTGCTGGTGGCTACCGGACGGGCTGCATGGCGCCACCAGGCAGCCTGGCGGGCGCTGTAATCGTTGGCCGCAAGCGCTACCGGGCGGGCTCGCAGACCATCGTCCAGCGCACCGATCTGGATATTGGGCAAGGACTGGCCCGGCGCTCGCGGGCGCAGCTTGGGGCGCGGCTTGGCCGGTACCGGAGCCGGCGGGGCTGCCGGTTTGGCTACTACCGCCGGGGCAGGTGTCGGCGTCGGCGCGGGGACCGGTTGGGTCTGATCCAGTGCCAGCAGGGTGGTTTCCAGGTTGCGCTGGATCGGGGTGAGCATCAGCAACTTCACGCCGGCGAAATACTCGTTGCGCAGCGCCGTTTCCAGTTCGTTGCCCTGGTACAGGCCCACGCCGATCTGCCAGGGCGCGCCGTCCTGGCGGTAAGCCTGCAGTTGTTCCAGGCGGGTTTGTACCTGCTGCAGTGCGCGCAGGCGGTCATACAGCTGGCCCGAGCCGGCCAGTTTGCGCGCGTTGATGCGCTCCTTGCTGATGTCCGCCAGCAGCTGCTGGTTGCCGATGTAGGACCAGCTCCACAGCCCTGCCAGCGCACACAGGCTCAGCACGCCCAGGGCCATGGCAGCCATGCGCCAGCGGCTGCCGTCGTGGGCACCCTGGCGGGAAATCAGGTGCTGGTCTGGGAACAGCACTTTGCGAAACAAATCGCCCAGGAAGAAGCTGTAGGAGGCCGGCACCTGCTGCTTGTCGCGCTGCGACGGCGCCAGGTCGAACTGTCCCTGCACGCGGCCGGCGGCCACGATGCGCGGCGTGCCTTCCTGCAGGGCGCTGGTGAAGTAGAAGCCGCGCAGCAGCGGGCGGGCGTGGTAGGGGTCTTCCTCGTACAGCAGGGTGATGAACTTGGTCACCGCCTCTTTCAGACCGTGGAACTCGATGGGGAAGGCAAAGTGGGCCGGGCGCACCAGGTCGCCACGGTATTGCAGCAGTTTTTCTTCACCGGCCTGTACCAGGCCGCGGTACAGCAGTTCGAACTGCTGGTTGGCCACATTGCCGGCATCGAAGCCATTGCCCTGATTGGCAGTCAGGGTGCAGCCCCAGACGCGGTCGCGCTCTGCTTCCGGCATGTCCTGGAAGAACTCGGCGAAGCCGCCCAGCAAGTCCAGCTTGGTGAACACCAGGTAGATGGGCACATGCTGGCCGAAAGTGTTGCAGACTTCGTGAATGCGCTCGCGCACCTGGCGCACGTAGAGGGCAAAGCCTTCGCTGTGATGCTGTGCCAGTTCCGGCAGGCTGATGGCAACCAGAATGCCGTTGACCGGCGCCTTGGGGCGGTGCTTTTTCAGCAGCTTGAGGAAGGCCAGCCATTCGCCACGGTCTTCGCTCTGCGTGGCGTAGCGGCCGGCGGTGTCGAGCAGCACGCCTTCGGTGGAGAAGAACCAGTCGCAGTTGCGGGTGCCGCCCACACCCTGGATGCCGCTCTTGTCGCTGAACGGGAAGGTCAGGCCGGATTGCAGGATGGCAGAGCTTTTGCCGGCGGCCGGGTGGCCGATGATCATGTACCAGGGCAGCTCGTACAGCGCTGCGCCACCGCCGTTGTTGCCCAGCTTGGACTTCTTCAGCGTATCGATGGCACCCAGCAGGCGCTGGCGCAGCAGGGTAACCTCGGCGCGCTTTTCCGAGCCGGCATGAATGACGGCATCGTCCGCCTGCTGACGCAGCATTTTTTCCAGCAAGCCGCTGGCGCGACGGGCCAGCAGCTGGCCGATCAGCAGGCTCGCCACCCACAGCAGCATGATGGCGATGATGCAGCCCAGGCGCGCTTCCGCCGTTGCCAGCCCCATCCATTCCCCGAGAAACCATACCAGGACAATCAGGATCAGAAATCCGATCGCTGAAGCCACCTTGGCATGTTGACGCCAACCCTTTTTCACCACCTCGTTCACCTTCCTGTTGGTTTGTTGCTTGCCGACAGCAACTGCTTCAGTGAGCCGCTGCGCTCGATGTGTCCGTAATCCTTGAAGCTCCAGTTGCCGCCCCACGTCAATGCGGCGGCGCCGGCTTCCTCGCCCAGCGCCTGATAGGCCTGCATGGCCCACGCGTCGCGCTCCGAAATCACCACCTTGCCGTTGCGTACCGGCGCCAGATCCACCGCCAGCCCGTACTGGTGCTTGCTCTGCCCCCCCTTGGCCTTGGTGACCAGCGTGGCCTGTCCGGCCAGCGCATCCTGCCGTTCCGGGCTGCGGTAGCCCTCCAGCAGCGTCATGGGGAAACCGCGGGCTTCCATCTTCGCCATCACGCGCAACACGGTTTGCACGAAGGCCGGCTCCAGCCGGCTCCAGTCGCGATCGGCCCCGCTCAGGCGCGGCTGCTCGTTGATGGCATCGCGGAACGCTTCAGGTGGCAGGGGCGGTGGCGGTACCAGTTCCTCTTCCTGCAGCGTGAGCTTGATCCTGGAACTATGTGAATATTCGTTAGGTATGAATTCTGAGGATTCATGCCTGCTACTTAAATTGAGCACCATTACTACCGAAACGGCTGCCAAAGATAGCGATACCAGCGGTATTCTGGCAATGACAAGGTATTTTTTTATGATTTTTTTGGGTTTGTGTGCCACATGGTATGTTGTGGCTGCAACGCTGGCAGCGGGTTGCATCACTGGCGGCGTGCTGGCGCCGCTGATGCCACCGGCTTGGCCCGTTTCTGGCATACTCTCTTCAATTTCAACAGTATTTTTCCTGAAATAGCGAATGCCAATCCAGGAAATCAGGCCAACCAGCAGCAGGCAGATGCCCGGTGCCAGGTACAGGGCCATGAATGGTGACCACATTTTTTCTCAACCCATGCAATGACTTTGTAATGCTATTTTGAATTTTTAATTTTTCTATAAAAATTATGTATTTTTGTGATCTTTGTAGAAAAAATGCTTTTCAATTATGATACGACTTTGGCATGTTTTCCAGAGGCGCCCACACAAATGCTGCTGCACACCCTCAACAGCCGGCTGCCCGGCTGGCTGCCAGCCACAAGCTGGCTGATGCCGTTACTGCTGCTTGCCGGCTGTGCCAGCAACGGCCCGGTGCTGGTCGGCGGCGAAGCCGCCGCCATGCTGAACAAGGACGCGCAGGGCAAGCCGCTGTCGGTGGTGGTGCGTGTCTACCAGTTGAAGTCGGATCAGGCGTTCAACCGCCTGACCATGGAGGCACTGATGGCGGGCAAGTCGGACAAGGACTTGCTGGCGCCGGATCTGCTGTCTTCCCAGGAGCTGACGCTGCTGCCGGGCGGCAAGGCGGGGATAGGGAGCCTGACGGTGGCGCCGGAGGCGACGCACATCGGCCTGGTAGGTATGTTCCGCCAGCCGGATCGCCAGTTCTGGCGGCTGCTGTACAAGGCCGATGACGTACGGCGCGTGGGCTTGCTGTTCCGCGCCGAGGATTGCTACCTGCGTGCGTTGATGCCGCCGGCCAGGCCGATGCCGGGCCAGCCGGTAATGCCGCAGGCGGATTGCCGCTAGGCGGGGCGTAGCGCCCGGTCGTGGTGAATTGAATGGTTGGCCGCAAGGCCATTGGATGGATGTGACGATGCAAGCAGCCAAACGCGTGCTGTGGGGCGAGGGCATGTTCCTGCGCCCGCAGCATTTTCAGCAGCAATCGCTGTTTCTTGAGCAGGATGCCGTACTGCGCCAGCAACTGCTGAGCCGGCATGCCTGGGGTGTGCAGCAACTGGGCCTGGACGAGCAGGCGCTCAAGGGCGGCATGGTGCGCGTGGATGCGCTGGGCCTGCTGTTCCGCGACGGTACCTGCTACCAGGCGCCGCAATCGGCGCCGTTGCCGCTGTCGCGGGATCTGGCCTCCGTGCCGCAGTTGGGCGTGGTCACCACGCTGTACGCCTGCCTGGCCGACATGCAGCCCTACGGTGGCAACACCCGCAGCGGTGAGTCGGCGGGGCGCCCGTGCCGCTACCAGGGAGACAGCAGCGAGCTGGCCGACCTGTACACCCAGGCGCTGCCAGCCGATGTCGCCGTGCTGGAGCCGGACGTGCGGCTGATGTTCGAGGAAGAAAACCGCGACGGCTACGAAGCGATCGCGCTGTGCCGCTTGCAGAAGGACGCCACCGGACAGTGGCAGCAGGCGGAAGATCACCTGCCGCCGCTGCTGGGCATTGCGGCCACCGGCAAACTGCCGCAGCTGCTGCGCCGCCTGCTGGACATCCTGCTGGTGAAAAGCCAGGCACTGGCCGGCGCGCAGCGCGAAAAGGCGCGCAGCGTGATGGAGTACGGTGCCAGCGATATTTCTGCCTTCTGGCTGCTGCATACCGTCAACCGCAACTTCGCCCGTTTGCGCCACCTGTCGCTGAGCAGCCCGCTGCACCCGGAAGAGCTGTACATGGCGCTGGCCGAGTTCTGCGGCGAGTTGCAGACCTTCTCCACCCGCTACGCACTGGCCGACATCCCGGCCTATCAGCACGAAGACCTGCACCGGGTGTTTGCCACGCTGGATCTGCAAATCCGCGAACTGCTGGAGACGGTGATCTCGGCGCGCTACGCGGTGATACCGCTGCATTCGCCCAAGCCGTCCTTCTTCATCGGCCGGCTGGAGAGCGACCGCTTCCTCGACAACGTCGACTTCTACCTGTCGGTACAGAGCGAGCAGCCGGCGGCCCAGATCCTAGACAACGTGCCGCTCAAGTTCAAGATCGGTGCGCCGGACGATGTCGAGAAGATCCTCAACTCCGCCATGCGCGGCGTGGCGTTGAGCCATGCCGCCCAGACCCCGTCCGCCATGCCGGTGCGGGTGGGCAATCACTACTTTGCGCTGCAGCCGCAGGGCGACATCTACGCCCGCATGCTGCAATCGCGCAGCATCTGCATCTACGTGCCGCAAACCCTGTCCGGGCTGAACCTGGAACTGATCGCCGTTTTCCGCTGAGGCCAACATGAGTCAAGCTGCCGCAACCCCCGCCGAGCAAACCGCCACCATCGCCGTCGCCGCCAGCGGCCCCAGCCTGCGCGAAATGCTGGAAGACGGCGTCTACCTGCTGTTCCTGCTGAAAGATGGCAACACGCCGGGCAGCAGCGTGGAATTCAACCGCCGCATCGACCAGTTCCTGCAGCAGTACGAACGCAATGCGCGCAACTTCGGCAAATCGCACGAGGCCATCGGCCAGTCCAAGTATGCATTCTGCGCACTGCTGGACGAGATTGTGCTGGCGTCCGATTTCGCACTGCGCGACGAATGGGAGCGCATGCCGCTGCAGCTGCGCCTGTTCGGCGAGCACCTGGCCGGCGAGGGCTTCTTCAACCGTCTGGAACAGCTGCGGCTGGACCCGGCCAGGCATATCGAGGAGCTGGAGGTGTACTACACCTGCCTGCTGTTGGGCTTCCAGGGCCGCTACCTGCTGGAAGGCGAGGAAAAGCTCGGCTACCTCACCCACAAGCTGGGTCAGGAAATCCAGCAGGTGCGCGGTGGCAAGGCTGACTTCGCTCCCAGCTGGCAGCTGCCGCAGCGCTTCCAGGCCTTTGTGCGCCACGAGCTGCCGCTGTGGCTGTACTTCGCGCTGCTGGCGCTGGCTGCGGCCGCCATCTGGGGCACCTACCACTGGTTGCTGGGTCGCCAACTGCACACACTGTTCGGCATCTAGATCATGCAACCCAACGGCTTGCGGCATACCCGTATCCTGCCATCGGTACTGGATCGCCTGCTGGACGACCAGCCCGACATCAGCCACGGTGCCGACCCGCTGCAGTACGAGCTGCCGCAGTTCCGCCGTGCGCTGGCGCGTGACCTGGAATCGCTGCTTAACACCCGGGTGATGTCGCAGCCGGCGCTGTTCGACGCGCATACCCTGGCCAACGACAGCATGCTGCAATACGGCATCCCCGACCTCAGCGGCATCAGCCTGCTCAACCCGGACGACCGCGAGCTGCTGCGCGAACAACTGCGCCGCGCCATCGAAATCCACGAGCCACGCCTGTCGCGGGTACGGGTGAACCTGGATGCGCCGCGCGAGCTGGAGCGGCACCTGCGTTTCCGGGTGGATGCGGTGCTGAAAGTGCACCCGCACCGTCCACCGGTGAGCTTTGACGCCACCCTGCAACTGTCTTCCAACGTTTACAAGGTGCAGGGCTGATGAACCTCCCCGACCTGCTCGCCAGCTTCGCGTCCGCCTTCAACCAGGACCAGCGCCTGCTCACCCTGCAACTGGGCGACGGTCAGCGCTGGGGCGAGACGCTGCTGCCGCTGACACTCAGCGGCGAGGAGGCGCTGGCCGGCGACTACCGCTTCCGTGTCGAGTGCCTGTCCGCCAGCGATAGCATCGAACTGAAGACGCTGCTGGGTTTGCCGGTGCGGCTCGGCATCGCCGGCGCCGACGGCAGCGAGAGCCTCCGCTGCGGCATGGTCAGCGCTGCCGAGGCGCTGGGCAGCGATGGCGGCTTCGCCAGGTACGCGCTGACCGTCGAGCCGCCGTTCGCGCTGCTGCGGCTGCGCCAGACCTCGCGGGTGTTTCAGGACTTGTCGGTGGAGGCCATGGTGCGGCAGATCTTTGCCGAGCACGCGGCAATCAATCCGGTGTTCGCCGCCGGCCAGGCGCTGGAGTTCGTGTTGTCCGGCCCGTTGCCGCCGCGCAGCTACTGCCTGCAGTACCGTGAATCCGATCACGATTTCATCTGCCGCCTGCTGCGTGAGGAAGGGCTGTCCTGGCG
>NZ_JBHRXN010000013.1:0-49515 GCF_042648525.1 Vogesella facilis | reverse complement strand
CAAACGGGCTATCGCCGGTAGAGTTTGAGAAGCAATATTTCCAACGGCTCAAGAGTGTCTAGAGAAGCTGGGGCGATTCAGGCCCTTCTCCAGCCTTTGTGACACCACTCCCGCAACTCGTGTTGCCACTCGCATTTGCTATGGAATTGGTACTAATGATTGCAAGTGGCACGACCGGACTCGCCGGTGGCATGGCCTGGATTGTCTTTGGCCTGATAGTTGGCTCGTGGCAAGCGAACCGAAAAAAGCTCACGGGGAGGTTCTGATTTTCCTCTGGTGGACCGAAATGAGTGAGTGGCTGCTTTCCAATCGGAAAGTTGCCACTAGTGACCCAGCAGGATGTAAGTGACTGTTGCTAACTGTCGTGTTTGGAGTCCTCCAGTCAGTTGCTACCACTTGGTTAAGCGTCCGCTTTTCCAGAACGGTAACTTCTGCTTTGTGGCGACTACTGCCGGACGGTTGGCAGCACCCGGCCAGTTGTTGCCGTTCAGAGGCTGAGCTGAGTTGTCATTTGAACGGCGGCTTCACTCTACAGTCATGCCTTCATGGCTACGCACGCTTATCGGCTACTGAGGTCAGGTGATTGCGTTGGTCGCTTGCCTGCCCACACAACAAAGCCCTTGCGCATTGCGCAAGGGCTTTGTCATCTCAGGGGTTGGCCGCATGCGGCCAACCTTATGCGCAAGTATTAGCTACCGATCTTGTCCTTGCCGCCCAGGTACGGACGCAGCACTTCCGGCACGGTCACGCTGCCGTCGGCGTTCTGGTAGTTCTCCAGCACCGCCACCAGCGTGCGGCCCACCGCCAGGCCGGAGCCGTTCAGGGTGTGCACGTAGCGGTTCTTGCCGTCGGCATCCTTGAAGCGGGCCATCATGCGGCGCGCCTGGAAGTCGCCCATATTGGAGCAGGAGCTGATCTCGCGGTAGGTGTTCTGCGCCGGCAGCCATACTTCCAGGTCGAAGGTCTTGTGCGAGCCAAAGCCCATGTCGCCGGTGCACAGGGTGATCACGCGGTAGGGCAGGCCCAGCGCTTTCAGGATGTTTTCGGCGTGGTTCACCATCTCGTCCAGCGCGGCAAACGAGTTGTCCGGGTGCTCGATGCGCACCATTTCCACCTTGTCGAACTGGTGCTGGCGGATCATGCCGCGGGTATCGCGACCGTAGCTGCCGGCTTCGGAACGGAAGCACGGCGAATGCGCGGTCATTTTCAGCGGCAGCTCTTCCAGTTTCAGGATGCTGTCGGCCACGGTGTTGGTGAGGGTGATTTCCGAGGTGGAGATCAGGTACTGGTCGACATTGCCTTCCTCGCCGCCACGGGTCACCTTGAACATGTCCTCGGCAAACTTGGGCAGCTGGCCGGTACCCAGCAGCGCGGTGTCGTTGACGATGTACGGGGTGTAGTGCTCAACGTAGCCATGCTCGCCGGTGTGGGTGTTCAGCATGAACTGCGCCAGCGCGCGGTGCAGGCGGGCGATGTCGCCCTTCAGCACGGTGAAGCGGGCGCCGGACAGCTTGGCGCCGGTGTCGAAATCCAGGCCCAGCGGTGCGCCCACATCCACGTGGTCCTTCACCGCGAAGTCGAACTGGCGCGGGGTGCCCCAGCGACGCACTTCGACGTTGGCGCTTTCGTCCTCGCCGGCCGGCACCGATTCGTGCGGCAGGTTGGGGATGGACATCAGCCAGCCATCCAGCTGCTTCTGCACGGCGGCGAAGCCGTCTTCCGCCGCTTTCAGCTCGTCACCCAGGGTGGCGACTTCGGCCATGATGGCGGACACGTCTTCACCGTTTTTCTTGGCGATGCCGATCTGCTTGGACACGGTGTTGCGCTTGGATTGCAGCTCCTGCATGCGGGTCTGCAGGAATTTGCGCTCGGCTTCCAGCGCATTGAAGGCGTCCACGTCCAGGGTGTAGCCACGGCTCGCCAGGCGGGCGGCCACTTCTTCGATATTGCTGCGCAGCAGTTGAATGTCCAGCATGGTTCAATCCTGTTTTTTTTGAATTGGCTTGTCGATTACGCCCGCGCCCGGCGCGAGCGGGTCCGTCATCTTGTGCTTGCGGTACCCGGCAAAGCAGCTGTCGCTGGCCGGGTAGTGCCACCGGCATGGAGCCAGGCGACGCAAACCGCAAGTGTACTGGCTAGCTGTGGGGTTTGTCCTGTCCGGCAATGCCGGGATGGCGATTTGCGGCGCCATGGTTGGCCGCATGGCAGGGCTGCGGCCAAGCCGTCGGCGTCATTTCTTGCCGGCGGCCTCGTCCAGCTGGCGCAGGAAGGCCAGTTTGTCGGCGATCTTGCTTTCCAGGCCGCGCGGCACCGGCTGGTACCAGCCGGGTTCGGCCATGCCGTCGGGGAAATAGGTTTCGCCAGCGGCGTAGGCGTGCGGCTCGTCGTGGGCATAGCGGTAGTCGTGGCCGTAACCCAGCTCTTTCATCAGCTTGGTGGGGGCGTTGCGCAGGTGCACCGGCACCTCGCGGCTCTTGTCCTGCTGCACGAAAGCGCGGGCCTGGTTGTAGGCCATGTAGCCGGCGTTGCTCTTTGCCGCCACTGCCAGGTAGATCACCGCCTGCGCCAGTGCCAGCTCGCCTTCCGGGCTGCCCAGTCGCTCGTAGGTGGCGGCGGCATCGTTGGCGATCTGCATGGCGCGCGGGTCGGCGAGGCCGATGTCTTCCCACGCCATGCGCACGATGCGGCGTGACAGGTAGCGGGCGTCGGCGCCGCCGTCCAGCATGCGCATCAGCCAGTACAGTGCGGCATCCGGGTGCGAGCCGCGCACCGATTTGTGCAGCGCGGAGATCTGGTCGTAGAAGTTGTCGCCGCCCTTGTCGAAGCGGCGGGCGCTGACGGTGAGCACCTCGGCCAGGAAGGCGGCATCCACGCCGGCGGCCTTGCGTGCCCGCGCGGCGGTGATGGTCTGCTCCAGCAGATTGAGGAAGCGGCGCGCGTCGCCGTCGGCGTAGCCGGCCAGCGCTTCGGCGGCGCCATCGGCGAAGGCGAGGCCGTCCAGCCGGCCGCTGGCGGCCACGCGCTGCAGCAGTGCCAGCAGGTCGTCGTTTTGCAGCGATTTCAGCACGTAGACCTGGGCGCGCGACAGCAGCGCGGCATTGACTTCGAACGAGGGGTTCTCGGTGGTGGCGCCGATGAAGGTGAGCAGGCCGGATTCCACAAACGGCAGGAAGGCATCCTGCTGGCTCTTGTTGAAGCGGTGCACCTCGTCGACGAACAGGATGGTGCGCCGCCCGCTCTGCTGCAGGATGGCGTGGGCGCGCTCCACCGCCTCGCGGATTTCCTTCACCCCGGACAGTACCGCCGACAGCGGGATGAATTCGGCGTCGAAGGCGCCGGCCAGAATGCGCGCCAGCGTGGTTTTGCCCACGCCGGGAGGGCCCCACAGGATCATGGAGTGCGGCACCTGTGCCTCCACCGCCAGCCGCAGCGGCTTGCCGGCGCCGATCAGGTGCTGCTGGCCGATGACTTCATCCAGCGAGGTTGGCCGCATGGCTTCGGCCAGCGGTTTTACCGGTTCGCGCGCAAACAGGTCCATGGCTTACTCGCTGACCACGTCCACGCCCTTGGGCGGGGTGAAGTTGAAGTGGCCGGCGCCCAGCGGCGGGTTCTTCTTGATGTTGCCGAAGCTGATGCGGGTAACGTTGCCGAAGCTGTCGGTGAGTTCCATTTCCACCAGCTGGTTGGCGCTAAAGCCCATCTTGATGGCCTCGAAAGTGTTGTCGGCCTTCTTCGGTGTGGCGGCCAGCCATTCCACCTGGCCCTGGCGGCCAACCTCGCGCAGCAGGTAGTCGCGCTCGATGGCGTTGCTGCCGGCCAGCAGCGCCGCCGGGCTGCTGCCCAGCGCGCCGCCCTGGCTGCGCTTGGTGATCTGCGCCAGCTCCTTGTCGTACACCCACAGCGTCTTGCCGTCGCCGACGATCAGCTGCTCGTAGGGCTGCTGGTAGGTCCAGCGCAGTTTGCCGGGGCGCTGGATCTCCATCTGGCCGCTGGCTTTTTCCTGGCCGTTCTTGCTGGTCACGGTCTGGCTGAAACTGGCGGAGAGGGTCTTGGTGCCGGCAACGAAGGCCTTGAGCTGGGCGATGGCGGCGGCGTTGGCCGGGGCGATCATGGCGCAGCACAGCGCGAGACTGGCGAATGCTTTCATGGGGTTCCTGTCGGTGAGGGGATGGCCAATCAGACCATGCCCCGCGGTGACTGTTCGTGCGCTTTTGTTAACGAATGCGTAAGGTTGGCCGCAAGTAGAAGCTGTTGACGATCTTGCGAGCTGGGGCGAGGCAAGGCGAAAACGGCTGCGGAAGCGGAGTCTACAAGTAGTAAATGAGCATTCCGAAGCCGTACTCAGCGTGCAACGTTTCACGACGCGCCGCAGATCGAAAACCGGTTGTTACATGAAGCGGTTGGTGATCGGGTAGCGCCAGTCCTTGCCGAAGCCACGGTGGGTGATGCGCGGGCCTACCGGCGCCTGGCGGCGCTTGTATTCGTTGATCTTCAGCAGCCGCACCACCTTGTTCACGTCTGCCTCGGCAAAGCCGGCGGCCACGATGTCGGCGGCGGACTGGTTGCCTTCCACGTAGCGCTCCATGATGGCGTCCAGCACCTCGTACGGCGGCAGGCTGTCCTGGTCTTTCTGGTCCGGGCGCAGTTCGGCGGACGGCGGGCGGGTGATGATGCGTTCCGGAATCACGTCGCCCACGGTATTGCGCCAGCGGCACAGTGCGAACACCAGGGTCTTGGCCACGTCCTTCAGCACCGCGAAGCCGCCGGCCATGTCGCCGTACAGCGTGCAGTAGCCGGTGGTCATTTCCGATTTGTTGCCGGTGGTCAGCACCAGTTTGCCGCTCTTGTTGGACAGCGCCATCAGCAGGGTGCCGCGGATGCGCGCCTGCAGGTTTTCCTCGGTGGTGTCGGCATCCAGGCCGGCAAAGGAGGGCGCCAGCGCCTGCATGAAGCTTTCGTACATCGGCCAGATTTCGATTTCGTCGTACTTCACGCCCAGGCGGGCGATCATGTCGCGGCTGTCCTCCACGCTGATGTCGGCGGTGTAGCGCGAGGGCATCATCACCGCGTGCACCTTGTCGGCACCCAGCGCGTCCACCGCCACTGCCAGCGTCAGCGCGGAATCGATGCCGCCGGACAGGCCCAGCAGGGCGCCGGGGAAGCGGTTCTTGCCGATGTAGTCGCGTACGCCCACCACCAGCGCGCGGTAGATGCTTTCCAGCTCGTTCGGCAGCGCGGTAACCGGGGCAGCGGCGATGTCGCCGTCGATCACGTCCAGCAGAAGCAGCTCGTCGTCGTAGGCGGCGGCCTGTGCCACCACTTCGCCGGCCTGGTTGAGGGCGAAGGAGCCGCCGTCGAACACCAGTTCGTCCTGGCCGCCGGTGAGGTTGACGTAGGCCATCGGCACGCCGGTTTCTTCCACGCGGTAGCGCAGCACGTCGTGGCGGGTGGCGATCTTGTTGCGGTGGAACGGCGAGGCGTTCAGCGACACGATCACCTGCGCGCCGGCATCGGCGGTTTCCGCCGCCGGCTCCACCGACCACACGTCCTCGCAGATCAACACGCCCACCTGCACGCCGTTCTGCTCGAATACCAGCGGCGCGGCGCCGGGGGTGAAGTAGCGGCATTCATCGAATACTTCGTTATTCGGCAGCAGCATCTTGTGGTACTGGCCCAGTCGGTGGCCGTCGCGCAGCACGGTGGCAGCGTTGAAGCGTTCGTTGCCCAGCTTCACCGGGTGGCCGATCACCAGGGTGATGCCGTCCAGCATCTCCAGCGCGTCCAGGCCGCGGGCGATGTCGCGATAGAACTGGTCGCGCAGCAACAGGTCTTCCGGGCTGTAGCCGGTGAGCGCCAGCTCCGGGGTGACCAGTATGTCGGCACCCTGCGCCATGGCGGCATGGGCGAGGTCGAGGATCTTCTGGGTGTTGCCGGGGATGTCACCCACCACCGGGTTGAACTGGGCAAGAGCGATACGCATGGCTAAAGACAGCTTGTTGTAAGTTAACGGGGGGATTCTACCTGATCGGCCGCCAGCCTGCGCCGGACCATGTGGCGGCGCTTCTGCGGCCGGGCAGGGGGTGATCATTGGCGCTTTGCCTGCTGGATCAAGCGCTTGTCGCCGTCGCTGTTGCCGGCACGGTGCAGGCTTGGCCGCAAGTCGCCGCATGCTGTGCTTTTTTCTGCAAAAAAGCTTGCCAATACGGGGAGCCTCCCCTAGAATGCGCAGCCTCTGACGACGAAACGCCTAGCGCCGTTGTCAAAGCCATCTGGAGAGGTGGATGAGTGGTTTAAGTCGCACGCCTGGAAAGCGTGTTCAGGGTAATACCCTGACGGGGGTTCGAATCCCCCCCTCTCCGCCAGATTGCCTCATAAAGCCGGTTCAACGCCGGCTTTATCAAATTCCGGTTTTATAGAATTCTGGAGAGGTGGATGAGTGGTTTAAGTCGCACGCCTGGAAAGCGTGTTCAGGGTAATACCCTGACGGGGGTTCGAATCCCCCCCTCTCCGCCAGAATGTGAAAAGCCCCGAGCAATCGGGGCTTTTTGCTGGCTGCTGACAAACTAGCCATTGATGCCTCACCGGACCCGGCAAAGCCGGGCCGCGTCAGCGAAGTGTTTGCATCGGCAGCCTCCCTGTTTACACAACCAAGTCCTTTTGCCCGGCAACAGGGCTTGGTCAATACTCGCAAAAAGCCCCTAGCAATCGGGGCTTTTTGCTTTTCCTGCCCGCCGCTTTGCACCATGCTCAAAGCGCACCGCCGCCTGCGGCCAACCTGCCCGGAGCTACCCATGTCTGCCATGCACCCCATCGACGCACTGATCGCGCAACTGCCCAAGACCGAGCTGCACCTGCATATCGAAGGCACGCTGGAGCCGGAGCTGATGTTCGCGCTGGCCGCGCGCAACGGCATCACCCTGCCGTATGCCGATATCGCCAGCCTGCGTGCCGCCTACGACTTCGGCAATCTGCAATCCTTCCTCGACCTGTACTACGCCGGCGCCGGCGTGCTGCAGAGCGAGCAGGATTTCTACGACCTGACCTGGGCCTACCTGCAGCGCGCGCACGCCGACGGCATCGTGCACACCGAGATCTTCTTCGACCCGCAGACGCATACCGCGCGCGGCATCGCCTTTGCCTCCGTCTACCATGGCATCAGCCGCGCGCTGGAAGCCGCCGAGGCGGAGTGGGGCATGACATCGCGGCTGATCATGAGCTTTCTGCGCCACCTCAGCGAGGAAGACGGCTTTGCCGTGCTGGAGCAGGCGATGCCTTACCTGTCCGGCATCGACGGCTTCGGGCTGGATTCCAGCGAGGCCGGCCACCCGCCGTCCAAGTTCCAGCGGCTGTTCGCCCGCTGCCGCCAACTGGAGCTGCCCTGCGTCGCCCATGCCGGCGAGGAAGGCCCGGCTGCCTACGTGTGCGAGGCGCTGGAGCTGCTGCAGGTATGCCGTATCGACCATGGCGTGCGCAGCCTGGAAGACGCGGCGCTGGTGCAAAGGTTGGCCGCAGAGCGCATGCCGCTGACGGTGTGCCCGCTGTCCAACATCAAGCTGAAAGTGTTTGCCGACCTGGCCGAGCACCCGCTGCGGCGCATGCTGCAGGCCGGGCTGCTGGCGATGGTGAATTCCGACGATCCGGCCTATTTTGGCGGCTACCTGGCCGACAACCTGCTGGCCTGCCGCCGCGCGCTGGATCTGGGCGCCGACGAGATCGTGCAGCTGGTGCGCAACAGCTTTGAAGCCAGCTGGCTGGCGCCGGCACAAAAGGCCGACTGGCAGCGCGCCATCAGCCATATCGTGGCCGACTGGCAGGCGGCGCAGGCGGTCTAAGCGCCCGCTGGCACTGCGGCGCCACGGCGTTGGCAACGCGTCATGCGGCGCTGCGATGCCGACAAGCGCTACCCCTCCTGGTGGTCGCCGTGGCGCGAACGATGGCGCACATACTGGCAGTGGCAAGCGGCCGCTGCCATGCAAAAAGCCCGGCGTAGTGCCGGGCTTTGTCATGCGCGCTGCGCCTGCTGGGCGTGGCTCGTCAGATGGCCTGCGTTGCCTGCTGCAGCCAGGCCAGCGCCGCGCCGTCCACCAGCGGGGCGATGCGCGCATACACCTCAGCGTGGTAGTCGTTGAGCCAGGCGGTTTCCGCCGGACTCAGCAGCTCACGTGCGATGCAGCGGGTGTCGATCGGGCACAGCGTCAGGGTTTCGAATTTCAGGAAGCTGCCGAAGACGTTATCGGCGGCCGCCACGTTCAGCAGCAGGTTTTCGATGCGCACCCCCCACTGGCCGGGGCGGTAGATGCCGGGCTCGTTGGAGGTGATCATGCCCGGCTGCATGGCCATGGTGGCTTCCGGCTGCGAGCGGGAGATGCTCTGCGGGCCTTCATGCACGTTGAGGAAGTAGCCCACGCCATGGCCCACGCCGTGGCCGAAGTCGATATCGGCCTGCCAGATCGGCGCGCGCGCCAGCGAATCCAGCATCGGCGACGGGGTGTCCACCGGGAAGTGCGCCATGCTCAGGGCGATCATGCCCTTGAGCACCAGGGTGAAGTCGCGCTGCTGCGCGGCACTGGGCTGGCCCACCGCCACCACGCGGGTGATGTCGGTGGTGCCGTTCAGGTACTGGCCGCCGGAGTCGATCAGCAGCAGGCCGTTGCCGGCGATGTCGCTGTGGCTGGCTTCGGTGGCGCGGTAGTGCGGCAGCGCGCCGTTGGCGTTGAAGCCGGCGATGGTGGCAAAGCTCGGGCAGACAAAGCCGGGGCGGCGCGCGCGCGCGGCGGTGATCTGCTCGTCTATGGTCAGCTCGCTGATGGCGCTGCGGCCAACGTTGGCCTCGAACCAGGCAAAGAACTCGGCCAACGCGGCACCGTCCAGTTCCATGGCCTGGCGTACGTGGGCGGCTTCGTCGGCGGTCTTGCGCGATTTCAGTAGTGTGCTGGGGTTGATGCTTTCGCTCACGGTTACCGTGGCCGGCACCGCCTGGCGCAGGCCCAGGGTGATGCGGCGCGGGTCCAGCAGCAGGCGGCTGCCGGCCGGTAGTGCCGCCAGCGCGGCCTTGGTGCCATCGTAGGCAGCTATCTGGATGCCGTCGGCGGCCAGCTCCGCCGCCAACGCGGCGTCGATCTTGCCGCCGCCGACAAACAGCGTGGCGCTGTCCAGCCCCAGCAGCAGGTGGGAGATGAAGACCGGGTTGTAGTTCACATCGCTGCCGCGCAGGTTGCTGAGCCAGGCGATGTCATCCAGGGTGGAGATGAAGTGCCAGCCGGCGCCGGCCTCGCGCATGGCGCCGCGCACGGCGGCCAGCTTGTCGCTGCGGCCAACGGCGGCATAGGGCGCCAGGTGCGGGTATACCGGCGCGCTCGGCAGCGCCGGGCGCTCGCTCCACACCTGCTGCAGCAGGTCGAGGTCGGTACGCAGGCTCACGCCGGCACCCTCCAGCGCCGCCTGCAGCGCACGCGCCGCGGCCAGGCCCAGTACGTCGCCATCCACGGCCAGCGTGCTGCCGGCGGCAAGGTTGGCCGCAAGCCAGTCCAGGTGGTGGGTGCTGGCCAGGGTCTGGATCTTCATCAGCTGGATGCCGCTGCCGGCCAGTTCCTGCTCGGCCTGCACCCAATAGCGGCTGTCGGCCCACAGGCCGGCAAAGTCGGCGGTGACGATCAGCAGCCCCACCGAGCCATGGAAGCCGGACAGCCAGCGGCGGCCCTGCCAGTAGCCCGGCAGATATTCCGACAGGTGCGGGTCGGAAGAGGGAATCAGGCTGGCGGCAATGCCGTGTTGCTGCATGGCGGCGCGCAGGGCGGCGATACGCTGGGGAATCTGGCTCATGGTGGGCTCCAACAAAATATTGTATTCATTTTGCGGATCGGCATAAGTGTGCGCAAGCGCTGCGGCGGAAAACAATTAATTGCTGAACTAAGGGACAGGTGGTGGCCCGTGGCGCGATGACTGCCGATGCCCGGGGCATGCTAAACCGCGGTGGAGCAGCGTTTGGGGCTGGCGGGTGGCCAGGGCGGGCCGGCTGCCACCACTGGCGCCGGGCAATGCCGGCGGGCAAATAAAAAAACCGGGGCGGGGCCCCGGTTTTGCATGCAGAAAAGCGTGTTATTACGGGCGCTCTACCGCCAGGGCCACGCCCATGCCACCGCCGATGCACAGGGTAGCCAGGCCTTTCTTGGCGTCGCGACGCTGCATTTCGTGCAGCAGGGTTACCAGTACGCGGCAGCCGGAGGCGCCGATCGGGTGGCCCAGTGCAATGGCGCCGCCGTTCACGTTCACCTTGTCGGCGCTCCAGCCCAGCTCGCGCGCCACGCCTAGTGCCTGGGCGGCGAAGGCTTCGTTGGCTTCCACCAGGTCGAGGTCTTCCACCTTCCAGCCGGCCTTGTCCAGCGCCTTGCGGGTGGCGGCCACCGGGCCGATGCCCATAATTTCCGGTGCGCAGCCGGTCAGCGCGTAGGACTTGATCACTGCCAGCGGCTTCAGGCCCAGGGCGGCTGCCTTGGCGGCGCTCATCAGCAGCACGGCGGCGGCGCCGTCGTTGATGCCGGAGGCGTTACCGGCGGTAACGGTGCCTTCCTTCTTGAACGCCGGGCGCAGCTTGGCCAGGCCGTCGGCGGTGGCGCCGGCCTTGATGTACTCGTCAGCGGCGAAGGCAACCGGGTCGCCCTTGCGCTGCGGCACCAGTACCGGAACGATCTCGTCCACGAACTTGCCGGCGGCCTGGGCGGCTTCGGCGCGGTTCTGCGAGGCTACGGCCAGTGCATCCTGCTCTTCGCGGCTGATGTCGTACTTGGAGGCCACGTTCTCGGCGGTGATACCCATGTGGTACTGGTTGTACACGTCGGTCAGGCCATCGGCCACCATGGTGTCCACCAGCTGGGCATTGCCCATGCGGAAGCCGTCACGCGAACCCGGTAGGATGTGCGGCGACAGCGACATGTTTTCCTGGCCGCCGGCGATCACGATCTCGGCATCACCGCAGGCGATGGCCTGGGCGCCCAGGTGCACGGCGCGCAGGCCGGAGCCGCACACTACGTTGAGGGTGGAAGCCGGGGTGCTCACCGGCAGGCCGGCCTTGATCAGCGCCTGGCGCGCCGGGTTCTGGCCGCTGCCTGCGGTCAGTACCTGGCCCAGGATCACTTCGCTGACGTCTTCCGGCTTGACGCCGGTTTTTTCCAGCAGGCCCTTGATCACGGTAGCGCCCAGTTCCGGGGCCGGGATTTTGGACAGGGAGCCGCCAAAGCTGCCAACGGCGGTACGCAGGGCTGCAACAATAACTACGTCTTGCATCGGTTTCTCCAGAGTGTTGGGTAATGTGCTTGTTGGAGTTGGTTTTCGCACGGGCAAATCAACTCTAGCACACTCCCGGGTCAGTTTATTGCAGTGCAGCGAGCGACGGCATGGCCTTGGCCTGCACGTATTCGCCCGGTGCCGCGCACAGCGGCGGGAATTCCTTGCTGCCCATGGCTTTCGGCGGCGCGATCTTGTCGCCGGATTGCGGCGCCAGCCAGGCATCCCAGTCTTTCCACCAACTGCCCGGGTGGCTTTCGGCGGCGTCCAGCCAGGCTTCGGCGTTGGCCGCCGGCTGGTCGTTCACCCAGTAATTGCGCTTGTCCTTGGTTACCGGGTTGATGGAGCCGGCGATGTGGCCGGAGGCGCCCAGCACGAAGTGGCAGCTCGGCGCGCCAGTCAGGTACTGCAGGCCGTCGAAGGCGGATTGCCACGGCACGATGTGGTCTTCGCGCGCGGCAAAGATGTACACCGGGATGTCGATGGTGGATACGTCGATCGGCACGTCGCACAGGGTGATGCTGCCCGGCTTGGTCAGCGCGTTGTTGCGGTAGAACTCCTTCAGGAAGAAGGTATGCATCGGCATCGGCAGGTCGACCGCGTCGTTGTTCCAGTACAGTAGGTCGAACGGCGGCGGGGTCTTGCCCAGCAGGTAGTTGTTGACCACGTAGTTCCACACCAGGTCGTTGGCGCGCAGGCTGGCGAAGGTGCGGCCCAGCTCCTTGCCGCTGACGATGCCGCCGTTGCCGGCGGCCAGCTTGGCCTCGCGGCCGGCGAAGAAGTTGTCATCCAGGAACACCTTGATCTCGCCCGGGTCGGTGTGGTCGATCAGCGAGGTCATGAAGGTGGCGGCATCGAAGTATTTCAGGCCGCGCGCCTTGGCCACGCACAGCGCGGTGGTGAGGATCACGCCGCCGATGCAGAAGCCCAGCACGTTCATGCTGGCTTGCTTGGTGATCTTCTTCACCGTCTCGGCGGCGGCGAACACGCCTTCCTCGATGTAGTTGTCCCACAGGTAGTTCTTCATCTCCGGGGTGGCGGAGCGCCAGCTGATCAGGAACACGCGGTAACCCTGGGCTACGAAGTGGCGCACCATGGAGTTGTCCGGCTGCAGGTCCATCAGGTAGTACTTGTTCACGCACGGCGGCACGATCAGCAGCGGTTTTTCATACACTTCGCCGCTGGTGGGGGTGTACTGGATCAGTTCCATCAGGTTGTTGCGGAACACCACCTGGCCCGGGGTGCAGGCGATGTTCTTGCCGATCTCGAACTTGCTTTCGTCCGACATCGAGATATGGCCCTTCTGCCAGTCGTCGATCACGTTCTTCATGCCTTCCACCAGGCTCTCGCCCTTGGTCTCGATGGCGCGCTTCACCACTTCCGGGTTGGTGAGCATGAAGTTGGTTGGCGACATGGCGTCGATGTACTGGCGGGTGGCGAAGGCCAGGCGTTCCTTGTCGCCGCTTTCCAACTGCGCCTTGTCCACCAGCTCGGTCATCCACTTGGAGGTCATCAGGTAGCTTTGCTTCAGGAAGTTGTAGAACGGGTGCTCGTTCCACTCCGGGGCGGCAAAGCGGCGATCGGCGGCGGGCGTGGCCGGGCTGGCGGCGGCATCGCCCTGGCCGAGAAACTGCAGCCACAGGTTCATCTGCTGCTGGTACAGGCTGTTCTGCATGGCGAAGAACTGGTTGGTGCTCTCCATCATCTGCCCCCAGGCGCCGGCCAGCGGGTTGTCCGCCTGCTCCGGGCTGGCGCCTGCCGACATCGAATTGACGAACTGCTGCATCCACTTCTGGTTGTTTTCAGAGATGCTGGCGAAAAAGCTGTCCAGCGCTGCCTTTGGGTCCTGACTCATGGGGGCTCCTTCAGAAAGTGGCAAGGTGGACGGCGGGGGCCTGTGCTTGTCATTCTGGTGGCCCGCTACCGAATGCATGCCTGTCACTGTATCACCGCTTTATGACAAAACACACGAATTGCCCGTGGCCGGGGCGGCGTCCGGCTGCGGCGTGGCGATGGCCGGGAAGGGCGGCGCATGCGGCCAACCTTTTTGCCGCGTGTTGCGCTGCGGGAAAAGCGTTTGCTTTCAATTGTTTGCATGTTGCACTGCAAGATGGTGGTAGCGGTCATTTATCGAAATGACATGGCGTGCTAAGGGCGGGGCGCTGTTGCGGCAATGCACAAAGCGCGGGCTGCCGCCTGGTGGTCAGCTAGGCGCAGGTCGCGGCCGTCACGTTGACGCTGCGCGGCGGCGGCACTACCGTGGCGGCTGGCAATCATTTACAGACAGGAAAGCGCATGTATGTCGAGCTGGGTGGGCAGCCGCAACGGGTCAACACGGTGTTCTGCATTGGCCGCCATTACGTAGCGCCCGCCGCCGAACTGGGCCATGCGCTGGAGTTGGAGCCGGCGGTGGTGCTCACGCCGCTGCGGGGGGGCGATCGGCTGCCGCCGGCCTTGCAGCACGGGCCGCAGGCCGGCTGGCAGGTGGCGGCATGAGCCGGCAGCAGGGGGTGGAAGACGACGCCAAGCTGCGGCTGGACAAGTGGCTGTGGGCGGCGCGCTTTTTCAAGACCCGCCAGCTGGCGCACGAGGCGCTGGAGCTGGGCCGCGTGCTGGTGAACGGCGAGCGGGTGAAGGCGTCGCGGGTGGCCAGGGTGGGCGATATGCTGCAGGTCCGCATCGACAAGCTGGTCTATAACGTCAGCGTGCTGGCGCTGGCCAGCCAGCGCCGCCCGGCGGCAGAGGCGCGGCTGCTGTATAGCGAAAGCGAGGAGTCGGTCCAGGCGCGCGAGCACCAGATCGGGCTGCAGAAGGCGGAGCACGCCAGCTTTCCGTACGGCGAGGGCCGCCCCACCAAGAAGGCGCGCCGCGACATTATCCGTTTCAAGGACAAGTGGTAGGCCGGGTGCGGCCAACCTGTCCGCGCGGGCAGGGCTGACGCAGGCAACTGTCATGTCCGGGGGCGGTCGCTTGCGCTAAAATGCCGTCCCGCTTGAAGGTTGGCCGCAATGTCTGCTCCATTTGTTCCCCCGCTGGCGGCGCTTGCCGCCTTCTATTTCAGCTACTTCGCTTTCCAGGGCCTGTTCGGGCCGTTCTGGTCGCTGTATCTCGAATCGCTGTCGTTCTCGCCGCTGGATATCTCCATCCTGATGTCGCTGTCCACGCTGGCGCGTATCGTGTCGCCGGTGTTCTGGGGCTGGCTGGCCGACCGTTCCGGCAAGCGCCGCGCCATCATTTTCTGGACCTCGCTGGCTGCTGCCGTCAGCTTCGTGCTGGTGGCATGGCAGAGCGCTTTCTGGGGCATGTTCGCCGCGCTGGCGCTGGGCTTTTTCTTCTGGGCGGCGGCACTGCCGCTGGCCGAGGCCAGCACCAGCCAGCTCACCCGCAGCCAGCCCGGCCGCTACAGCCGCGTCCGGGTGTGGGGTTCCATCGGCTTCGTCTGCCTGGCCAGCACCGGCGGCTATCTGCTGGAGTGGGTGTCGCTGGCCAGCCTGCCGTGGCTGCTGTGCGTGCTGCTGGGGCTGGTAGTGCTGGCGGGCTGGACGGTGCCGGAGGTGGCGCCGGAGAAGCGCAGCCGGCAGCAGGAATCCATGCTGGCGACGCTGCGCCAGCCACGGGTGCTGGCGCTGTTCGCCTGCTGCTTCCTGCTCGCCTTCGGCATGGGGCCGTACTACAACTTCTACTCGCTGGGGTTGAAGGAAGCCGGCTACGACACCGCCGCCACCGGCTGGTTGTGGTCGGTGGGGGTGATCGCCGAAATCGTGGTGTTCTGGCAGATGCCGCGCATCATGGCGCGTTTCAGCCTGGAGCGGCTGATGCTGGCCTCGTTGCTGGTGTCGGCGCTGCGCTTCGCGCTGATTGCCAGCCTGCTGGCGGTACCGGCGCTGGCGGTGCTGGCGCAGCTGGGGCATGCCTTCACTTTTGGGGTGCACCACGCCGCCGCGGTCGGGCTGATCCACCGTTACTTCAGCGCGCAGCAGCAGGCGCGCGGCCAGGGCCTGTACACCGTGGCCTCGTTCGGCATCGGCGGCAGCCTGGGCGGCCTGCTCGGCGGGGCGCTGTGGCAGCACGGCGGCGTGGCGCTGACTTTCGGTATTTCCAGCGCGGCGGCGCTATTGGGGGTGGTGGTGTGCCTGAAGTGGCTGCGGCCGCAGCCGGCGGCGTAATGGTGCGGCCAACCCTGCCGCCGCGCGTCCGGCAGCCGTCGTTTACAGCAGGATAACCAGCTTCAGGCCGGGGGCGTGCGCCAGCCGCAGCGTGAGCTGCTGGTAGCACAGCTGCCCTTGCGCAGCGTGGTTGAACACCCGCTCGCCGCCTTCGCGGCCCTGCACGTCCTGCTGGCGCCACAGGGTGTCGAATTCGCCGCTGTCCTGGCGCAGCCGCTCCAGCAGTTCGGTTACTGCGTCGTCGTGGTGATGGCTGATCTCGGCGCGGAACTCGGCCACCATGCGCCGCGCACGGGTCGGCCAGTCGTCTACCAGCGTGCGCGCCAGCGGGTGCTGGAACATGAACTGCAGCAGGTTGTGGCCGCTGCCGCCATTGTTGCCATCGTCCAGCCAGCCGCTGAACAGGCTGGCGGCCTCGGCGTTCCAGGCCGGCACGTTCCACAGCGCATCCAGTACATAGGCCGGGCTGGCGATCTTGCCCACCGCCTGCGCCAGTGCCTGCTGCGCCTCGGGGTTGGCCGCCAGGCTGGCTTCCTGCGGGTCTTTCAGGCCGGCCAGGTCGAACAGGTAGTCGCGCTCGGCGCGCGACAGCATCAGCACCTCGGCCAGCCGCGACAGTGTGCCGGCGGAGACTGACTGGGTGCGGCCCTGTTCGATCCAGGTCAGCCAGGTGGGGCTGATGCCCACCAGCTGCGCCACTTCCTCGCGGCGCAGGCCCTTGGCGCGGCGGCGGTTGCCGGCCGGTAGGCCGGCCTGTTGCGGGGTGATGCGTTCGCGGTGGCTGCGGATGAATTCGCCCAGCGGGCCGGGGCCGTGCTGTTCCATGTCTGCCTCTATGGGTGGTAGTGTTACTACTAGTATAAATGCTTATCTTGTACTAGGAATCCGGCTGCGCAATGATGGCAGCAACGCCGCCTGACGGCACAATGATCCAGCGACCCCGGCGCCTGATAGCGCCAGCAAACGGAAAGCAAACCATGACCGCACAGACTCTCTACGACAAGCTCTGGAACAGCCACGTGGTACACCAGGAAGCCGACGGCACCGTACTGCTGTACATCGACCGCCACCTGGTACACGAAGTGACCAGCCCGCAGGCCTTCGAAGGCCTGAAGCTGGCCGGGCGCAAGCTGTGGCGCGTCGATTCGGTGGTATCCACCGCTGATCACAACACCCCCACCGACCACTGGGACGAAGGCATCAAGGATCCGATCTCGCGTCAGCAGGTGGAAACCCTGGACGCCAATATCAAGGCATTCGGTGCGCTGGCCTACTTCCCGTTCAAGGACAAGGGCCAGGGCATCGTGCACGTGATGGGGCCGGAGCAGGGCGCCACCCTGCCGGGCATGACCGTGGTGTGCGGCGACAGCCACACCTCCACCCACGGCGCCTTCGGCGCGCTGGCGCACGGCATCGGCACCTCGGAAGTGGAACACGTGATGGCCACCCAGACGCTGGTGGCGAAGAAGTCCAAAAACATGCTGGTGCGCGTGGACGGCACGTTGGCCGCAGGCATCACCGGCAAGGACGTGGCGCTGGCGATTATCGGCAAGATCGGCACCGCCGGCGGCACCGGCTACGCCATCGAGTTCGGCGGCGCAGCGATCGAGAGCCTGTCGATGGAAGGCCGCATGAGCCTGTGCAATATGGCGATTGAAGCCGGCGCTCGCTCCGGCCTGGTGGCGGTGGACCAGAAAACCATCGACTACGTAAAAGGCCGTCCGTTCGCGCCCAAGGCCGAGCAGTGGGATGCCGCCGTGGCCTACTGGAACACCCTGCACAGCGACGAAGGCGCGCAGTTCGATGCCGTGGTGACGCTGGACGCTGCCGACATCCAGCCGCAGGTGACCTGGGGTACCTCGCCGGAAATGGTGACCGACATCAATGGCCGCGTGCCGGACCCGGCGCAGGAAGCCGACCCGGTGAAGAAGGGCTCCATCGAGCGCGCGCTGGCCTATATGGGCCTGCAGGCCAATACCCCGATCAACGAGATTCCGGTGGACATCGTGTTCATCGGCTCCTGTACCAACAGCCGCATCGAGGATCTGCGCGAAGCCGCTGCGGTGGCCAAGGGCCGCAGCAAGGCCGCCAACGTCAAGCAGGTGCTGGTGGTGCCGGGCTCCGGCCTGGTGAAGGCACAGGCCGAGGCCGAAGGCCTGGACAAGGTGTTCGTGGCCGCCGGCTTCGAATGGCGCGAACCGGGCTGCTCGATGTGTCTGGCGATGAACGCCGACCGCCTGCAACCGGGCGAGCGTTGCGCCTCCACCTCCAACCGTAACTTCGAAGGTCGCCAGGGCCAGGGTGGCCGCACCCACCTGGTAAGCCCGGCGATGGCCGCCGCCGCCGCGGTGGCCGGGCACTTCGTGGATATTCGTACCCTCTAAGCGAATCCCTCCTCATTACTGGAAAGATCTGCCTCATGAAAACATTCGCTATCAGTCTCTTCATGGCACTGCTGCTGTCCGCCTGCAATACCGTGCAAGGCGCGAAAGAGGACTTGAAACAGGGCGGTGAAGCCGTGGGGCATGGTCTGCAGAAGGCAGGCCAAGCCATTGAAAATGTCGTGCACTAAGGGCTTGTTTACGATCTGCGGCGCGCCGTAAAAGCGGCGCGCGGCGAGTGCGCTTTGTTCCGCGCCCCTCGCCAGATCGTACAACCGGCGCCAAGGGCCAACCTCTCCGGAGAGCAATACATGAAAGCATTCACTACCCTGAACGGACTCGTCTGCCCGCTGGACCGCGCCAACGTCGACACCGACGCGATCATCCCCAAACAGTTCCTGAAGTCGATCAAGCGTTCCGGCTTCGGCCCCAACCTGTTCGACGAATGGCGCTACCTGGATCACGGTGAGCCAGGCATGGACAACAGCCAGCGCCCGCTGAACCCGGAGTTCGTGCTGAACTTCCCGCGTTACGCCGGCGCCCAGGTGCTGCTGGCACGCGAGAACTTCGGCTGCGGCTCCAGCCGCGAGCATGCGCCGTGGGCGCTGGAAGATCAGGGTTTCCGCGTGGTGATCGCGCCGAGCTTCGCCGACATCTTCTTCAACAACTGCTACAAGAACGGCCTGCTGCCCATCGTGCAACCGGCCGAAGTGGTGGATCAGCTGTTCCGCGAATGTGAAGCGGCGGAAGGCTACCAGCTGAGCGTGGACCTGGCGGCGCAGACCATCAGCACCCCGTCCGGCCAGTCTTTCGCCTTCGACATCACCGAGCACCGCAAGCACTGCCTGCTGGGCGGTCTGGACGAAATCGGCCTCACCCTGCAGCATGCCGACGAGATCAAGGCGTTCGAAGCCAAGCGCCGCGCCGAACAGCCGTGGCTGTTTGCCTGACACACCCATGAGGTTGGCCGCATGCGGCCAACCTGTTGTCACTTAATCTGACGGGATACCAAACATGAAGATCGCAGTTCTGCCGGGTGACGGCATCGGTCCGGAAATCATTGCCCAGGCGCGCCGCGTGCTGGATGTGCTGCGCCAGGATGGCCTGCCCATCGAAATGGAAGAGGCGCCGCTGGGAGGCGCCGGCTACGACGCCTACGGCGTGCCGTACCCGGAGTTCACCCAGAAGCTGTGCCGCGAGGCCGACGCCGTGCTGCTGGGCGCCGTGGGCGGCCCGCAGTACGACAAGCTGGACCGCCCGCTGCGCCCGGAGCGCGGCCTGCTGGCGATCCGCAAGGATCTGAACCTGTTCGCCAACCTGCGCCCGGCCATCCTGTACCCGGAGCTGGCCAATGCCTCCACCCTGAAGCCGGAAGTGGTATCCGGCCTCGACATCATGATCGTGCGTGAACTGACCGGTGACATCTACTTCGGCCAGCCGCGCGGTATCGCGGTGAACGAACTGGGCGAGCGCGAGGCGTTCAACACCATGCGCTACAGCGAAAGCGAAATCCGCCGCATCGCCCACGTGGCCTTCGGCATCGCGATGAAGCGCAACAGGAAGCTGTGCTCGGTGGACAAGGCCAACGTGCTGGAAACCACCGAGTTCTGGAAAGAAATCATGATCGACGTGGCGCGCGAGTACCCGCAGGTGGAACTGAGCCACATGTACGTGGACAACGCCGCCATGCAGCTGGTGCGCAATCCGAAGCAGTTCGACGTGATGGTGACCGGCAATATCTTCGGCGACATCCTGTCCGACGAGGCGTCCATGCTCACCGGTTCCATCGGCATGCTGCCGTCGGCGTCGCTGGACCAGAACAACAAGGGCCTGTACGAGCCGAGCCACGGTTCCGCCCCGGACATCGCCGGCAAGAATCTGGCCAACCCGCTGGCCACCATTCTGTCCGCCGCCATGATGCTGCGTTACACCTTCAACCAGGAAGCCGCCGCGGTGCGGGTGGAAGACGCGGTGAAGAAAGTGCTGGCCCAGGGCTATCGCACCGCCGACATTTTCGAGGCCGGCAGCGAGAAAGTAAGCTGCTCCGGCATGGGCGATGCGGTAATCGCGGCGCTGTAAGCTGCTCGTCGACGCTACGTTGAAAACGGCTGTGGAGAGCGCGTTTACCATCGGTAAACGTTGCCTCCGCAGCCGTTTTTGCCTTGTTGCGCTACTGTCGGCAAGGTCGGGAACAGATGCTTGAAAACAGTGTTTTAATGCTGTTTGTATAAAAATACGTAACCCCATTGTGCGGTCGGCTGTTGCCCTGCACAATGGGGTCGATCATCGAATAGAGCCGGTGCGTCAACGGGCCGGCAGAACAGTTTCATATCACCCGACAGACATTCAGGAGAAGTATCGTGCGAGTAGGTTTTGTAGGCTGGCGCGGCATGGTTGGTTCCGTGCTGATGCAGCGCATGCGTGAAGAGAACGATTTTGCCGTTATCGACGAGCCGGTGTTTTTCACCACCTCCAATGTCGGCGGCGCCGCCCCCGACGTTGGCCGCACGGTGCCGCCGCTGAAGGATGCGCGCAATATCGACGAGCTGAAGGCGATGGACGCCATCGTTACCTGCCAGGGCGGCGACTACACCGCCGAGGTGTACGGCAAGCTGCGTGAAGCCGGCTGGAACGGCTACTGGATCGATGCCGCCTCCAGTCTGCGCATGGAAGACAACGCCATTATCGTGCTGGACCCGGTGAACCGTGACGTGATCGACGCCGGCCTCGCCAATGGCGTGAAGGATTTCATCGGTGGCAACTGCACCAACTCCATCATGCTGATGGGTATGGGCGGGCTGTTCCGTGCCGGTCTGGTGGAGTGGGTTTCCTCCATGACTTACCAGGCGGCTTCCGGCGGTGGTGCCAACCACATGCGCGAGCTGCTGAAGGGCATGGGCGTGGTGCACGCCGCCGTGGCCGACGAGCTGGCCACGCCGTCTTCCGCCATCCTCGACATCGACCGCAAGGTGGCCGCTACCATCCGCGAAGACGTGCCGACCGAATTCTTCGGCGCGCCGCTGGCTGGTGGCCTGATTCCGTGGATCGACAAGCAGCTGGACAATGGCCAGTCCAAGGAAGAATGGAAGGGCCAGGCCGAGGTGAACAAGATTCTGGGCACCGATGCCACCATTCCGGTCGACGGCCTGTGCGTACGCATCGGCGCCATGCGCTGTCACAGCCTGGCGCTGACCGTGAAGCTGAAGCGCGACCTGCCGCTGGACGAGATCGAATCCATTATCAAGTCCGGCAACGACTGGGTGAAGTGGGTGCCGAACGATCGCGAGATCTCGGTCAAGGAACTGACCCCGGCCGCCATCACCGGCAGCCTGCAGGTAGGCGTTGGCCGCGTGCGCAAGCTGAACATGGGCGGCGAGTACCTGTCCGCCTTCGTGATCGGTGACCAGCTGCTGTGGGGCGCGGCCGAACCGCTGCGCCGTATGTTGCGTATCCTGATTGAGCGTTAAAATACGCTTGATGCTGTTTCCTTCAAGGGCGCCGGCGGCGCCCTTTCTGTTTTTTACCTGGAAAGAATATGTCTGAAGCAATTCGTGTTGCCGTAGTGGGGGCCACCAATCTGGTAGGCCAGGCCGTACTGGAGCTGCTCGCCGAGCGCGAGCTGCCGATCGAGCGCGTGTACGCGCTGGATGTCGCCGACAAGGAAGGCGAAAGTGCTTACTACGGCAATTTGGAGCTGGATGTGCTGGCGGTGGAGGAGTTCGACTTTGCCAACGCGGCGCTGGTTATCTTCGTAGCTGGCAGTGCGCTGTCGCGCCAGTACGTGCAGGCCGCGCGTGCCGCCGGTGCCGCAGTGATCGATTTCAGTGCCGCCTACCGCCAGGCCGACGACGTGCCGCTGTACGCGCCGCAGATCAACGACAAGCTGCTGGACGATCTGGGTGAGGCGCCGCTGGTGTCCATTCCCAACTGCACCGCTACCCCGCTGGCGCAGGCGTTGGCCGCAATCAAGGCTGCTGGCCTACAGCGCGTTACCGTTACCACTTTCCAGTCGGTATCCGGCAGTGGCCAGGCCGCGCTGGAAGAGCTGGCCAGCCAGACCACCGCGCTGTTCTCGCAGCGTGATGCCGAGATGGAAGTATTCCCCAAGCGCATCGCCTTCAACGTACTGCCGCTGATCGGCGGCGTGGACGCGCAGGGTGTCAGCGAGGAAGAGCTATCGGTAGAGCAGGAAGTGCGCAAGCTGCTGGCGCTGCCGGCGCTGAGCATCGAAGCCAGCTGCGTGCGGGTGCCGGTGTTCTTTGGCCATGGCTGGGCGGTGAGCGTGGCCAGCGACGACGAACTGACTGCCGACAAGGCGCGCGAACTGTTTGCGGCCGCCGGCCTGCAGGTGGTGGACGATCCGGCTGGCGACATGCCCTATGTCACACCACTGGAAGCTTCCGGTAACGAGGCAGTGTGGGTGAGCCGCGTGCGTCGCCAGGGCAATGCGCTGTCGTTCTGGTTGGCCGCCGACAATATCCGCGCCGCGATTGCGCACAGCTGCGTGGCAACAGCCATGGCGCTGATGAAGCGCGGCTATTTTGCCTGATCCGCTAACAGCAGTTAGTATCGGGCGTTGACACTGGTATGTGGTTTGACTTGTTGATCTGCTAGTTTGATATTACATGCAGCAAACCAGTCTCCATCGGCCGCGGGGCGGGGTGGGAAATAGATAATTACAGCGAAAGGTAGTGCAAGAAAAATGCTGGCCAAGAAAAGAATGAGTTCGCTGCTGTTGGCTTTGCTGTTCTCTACATCCGCCTGGGCCGGGTTGGGAGGGGTGGCGGTACGCTCCAACCTGGGTGAAGTACTCCGCGCGGAGATCGACCTGACCGGCAAGGCCGATGAGGACGTCTTGCGCGTTGGTCTTGCGCCGATCGAGACCTTTCGCGACCTGCAAGTGGATTACACCGGTGTGCTCAGCAGCTTGCGCTTCACGCTGGCCTACCGCAGCAACGGCCGCCCCTACATCCGGGTAAGTTCCAACCAGCCTATCAGTGAGCCTTTCCTGCGCTTTGTGGTGGAAGCCAAGGCGACCAACGCCCGCTATGTGCGTGAATACACCATTCTGCTGGATCCGGCCGAGTACGCCGGGCGTGCCGACGAGATCAGCCGCAGCAATGTGCAGGCTGCGCCGCTGCGTCGGCCACCGCCGCCGGTTGTGCGCCCGCGCCCGCTGCCAGCGGACGATCTGCCGGTGCCGCCGGTCTATCGTGCACCGCGTGGCAGCCTGGTAGTGCAGCCGGGGCAGACGCTGTCCGGCCTCGCGCGTGGTCTGGGGTTGAGCGGGGTGGGGCAGCGTCGCGTAATGGCGGCACTGGTCAACGCCAACCCGTCCGCCTTCATCAATGGCAATCCGTCGTCGATCAAGGCTGGCAGCCGCCTGAAAGTGCCGTCGGCAGCCAGCATGCGTGCGCTGCCTGAGCAACAGGTGGCGCAGATTCTGGCCGGTGGCATGGCGGCGGCCCATGTGCCGGCGGTCAAACCACAGCCTGCTGCGCCCGCCGTCGCCCCGCTACCGGAAAAATCGGTGGCGCCCGCGCCGGCTCCTGCTCCCGCGCCTGCCGCAAAGGCCGCCGCCTCGGCGCCTGTTACCCTGGCGCCCAGCGGTAGTCCGGTGTTGAAGCTGGAGGCGCCGGATGCTGCGGCTTCCGCACCGCTAAACGACCAGGCGCTGCAGCAGGCGCAGCGCAAGATCGACGAGCTGGAAAAACAGCTGAAGGCGCTGCAAGCCGCCGCGTCTGCCGCCAAGGCGGCGCCGCCGGCCGCAGCGGAGCCAGCGCAGGAGTCCGGCCCGTCCATGATGGACTCCCTGCTGGACAACCTGCCGTTGGTGGCCGGTGGCAGTGCCGCCGTGCTGCTGCTGTCTGCCGCGGTGGTGTTCCTGCGCCGTCGGCGTGGCAACGATGCCGTAACCTCGGCTGCCACCATCAATGTACCGTTGGACAATGTTGGCCGCACGTTGGCCGCAGGGGCTGCCGCCAGTGACAGCGCCTTCCTGGCCGACTTTACCCGCACCAGCATGAATACCGTGGATACGGTAGAGGTCGATCCGGTGGCCGAGGCCGAGGTGTATCTGGCGTATGGCCGTGACCAGCAGGCCGAGGAAATCCTGCGCGATGCGCTGGCGAAAGATCCTACCCGTCACGAAGCCCGTCTCAAGCTGATGGAAATCTACGTTTCGCGTCAGGATCGCTCGGCACTGGAGGGCCATGCCAAGGAGCTGCACGCGGTAACGGGTGGGCAGGGCGGGGTGTGGGCCAAGGCGGCGGCATTGGGGCGCGTCATTGATCCGGAAAACGCGCTGTATGCGGACCAGAATGCGGCCACAGCGGCCGCTGCCGCGGTAGAGGTGGTGTCGTCGAGCACTACGGTTGACCTGGACAAGGAGCTGATGGGCGATTTCGAAGCCCCGGCGACCCCGTCGCCGGCAGCCGCAGCGGTGGACGATATCGAAGCCGCCCTGATGGGCATGCCGGCACCGGCGACCCCGGTTGCCGCCGATCTGGATCTGGAGGCCATGCTCCACGAACCAGAGCCGGCGCCAGAGGTGGTAGTCGAGCCGGAGCCGGCCGCGGCAAGCAACGACAGTCACATGCTGGACTTCGACTTCAATCTGGACAGCATGTTGCCGGCAGGCACGGCAGCGGCGGAAGTCGAGCCACCGAAGCCTGCCGCTAGCACCGATGATGCCCTGGCCACGTTCGACTTCGACCTGTCGGCACTGGATGAGCCGGCCGTGGCGGCTGCGCCGCTTGCCGAGCCGGTTGAGGCAGTGTCTACCGCCGGACTGGATGTCAGCGATGATCCGCTGTCCACCAAGCTGGACCTGGCGCGGGTCTATCTGGATATGGGCGACAAGGAAGGTGCACGCGAAGTGCTGGAAGAATTGGTCAAGGAAGCCCAGGGCTCGCTCAAGGCCGAAGCAGAGGCATTGCTTGACAGCCTGTAATCCGTCTAACCGTGGCGGCGCAACGTTGGCCGCGCTGCCACGCTCAATCTTTTTGCATCAACAGGGGATGACTGCGTGCGATTAAAGGCGCTGTCTGTTGCACTGGCGCTGGGCTTGCTGGCGCCGGGTGCTCATGCCGGTCTTGGCGAGGTACGCGTCCTCTCCGCCGCAGGGGAGCCGTTTCTGGCCGAAATCCCCCTGCTCGATGAGCCTGGCCTGAGCGACCCCTACGCCTCGCTGGCATCCGCGCAGCAATACCCCTTCCTTGAAAGTTTTTCCGCCAAGGCCTTCCAGCTCAAGGTCATGACCGTGGAGGACCGCCCAGGCCAGTATGTGGTGCGGGTCATGGGGCCGGTCATGGCGCCAGACGAAGTGCTGGATTTCGCGCTGGAACTGGCGTGGGCCTCCGGGCGCGAGGTGCGGGCCTATCATGCGCAGGCCGATGCCACGCGCTCACCAGCTGCAAGCTTCGCCAGTACCGACGGTGCGCAATCTGGCGAGCGGGCTGCCAATAGCGCTGCTGCCGAGTTTCTGGCCTTTGGCGAGGCACGCGTGTTGTCGGCCAAGGGTGTGCCCTTGCAGGCCGAGATCGACCTGCTGGGACGTTGGCCGGCGGAGCTGCGCGATGAAGACTTTGTGTTGCGCCCGGGCAAGGGGTTGGCGGGCGAGCAGCTTGCCGTGCGCTACCACCAGGCTGCGGGGCACCAGTGGCTGACCCTGCACGGGCAGCAAGCCCAAAGCGGTGACGAGCTGACCTTTGTGCTGGAAACGCATGCCCATGGCCTGCAGGTGCAGCGTAGCTTCAGCCTGTCGCCAGCCCATGCTGCCATGGGCAGTAAACAACCGCTGCCACGACATATCGCCCATGCGCCGGGCGGGCGCTATCAGGTGCGGGCCGGTGACACGCTGTCGCAAATCGTGTCGCGCCTGGCGGAGGGAACGCAGCGCCGTAACGAGCTGGCGTTGCAGATCGTGCGCAGTAATGCGCACGCGTTTGTGGCGGGCGACCCCAACCGTTTGCTGGCCGGGGCGGTATTGCGCCTGCCCGGCCATGCTGCGGCGCGGCCAACCTTGGCGCCGTCGTTGCATGCCAAAGCACCCAGCAAGGCAGCGCCAGTGCCTGCCGTGGAGGCCGAGCCCAGCGCCGCGGAGCGCGCGCAGCAGGAGGCTGAACGGCAGCGCATTCTGCACCTGCATCAGGCGCAACAGCGCATTGCCCAGCTGGAAGCGGAGATACGCCGGATTGCGGCTACCGACCGAGAGCCGGCCAAGCCGACGAAGGCACCGGCCTCCAGTCCGGCTGTCGTCGCCAAACAAGACGAAGACTTGCTGGCGGCGCTGGACGACTGGGTGTTGACCGGCATTGGTGGGGTATCGGTATTGAGCCTGCTGGCGTGGGCGGTGTGGCACCGCCGCAAGCAGCAGTTGCGCGAGTCGCTGGCGGCCACGCCTGCCCGCTGGGTGCCGGAGCCAGCTGCCGCCAGTAGCGAGGCGGTGGTTGCAGCGTTGCCGGATAGCGGCGCCGAGCCGGACGTTGCCGAGGCGGCGCCAGCCGTTGCTCCGGCGGCGGTCGTGCTGGCGCCTGCCGCATCCGAAACGGAGCCACAATCGGAGTCCCAATCGGAATCTCAAGCAGAGTCGGCAGCCGTCACACCGTTGACGACGTCGGATTATCCGCCAGTTGCCCAGGCGCAGACGCTGCCGGTCGGCGATGTGCTGGCCGAGGTGGATGTGCTGCTGGTGTACGGCCGCCGCGAGCAGGCCGAGCAGATGCTGCGGGCCGCCCTGCAGCAGACTCCGCAGGCGGACGAGGTGCGGTACAAGCTGCTGGAAGTGCTGGCGCAAGCCGGGGCGACCGAGCCGTTCGAGAGCGAAGCGCTGGACGTGCTGGCGATGTCCGGGCCGGATAGCGAGTTGTGGCAGCGGGTGCAGCTGCTGGGAGCCCGCTTCGATGGCGGTAACCCCCTGTACCGGGCGGCGGAGTCCGCCACGCCGACCGCGGCCGCACCGTTCGCCGAGCCATCGCGTGAGCCGGTGCGCCAGATTGTGCGCAAGGTCAACGGCAATGAAGCGGTGCCGGTCTCGGCGCTGGCGGATACCGACGATGAGGCGGCCGCCCTGGCGCGGCTGTACCGCGAGATGGGCGATAGTGAAATGGCCGATGCTCTGCTGAAAGGGGATAGCGACTGATGTCGCGTCGGTTGTTGCCGCACCCACTGACCTGCTGCCTCCTCGTTGTCGTGCTGGCCCTGTATCTGCTGTCGCTTCCCATTGCCGGTTATCTGTTGCTGCTGGCCGCCGTGGCTTGCTGGCGGCGCGGGCACGCCGAGCTGCGGCAGGCGCTGCGGCGCATGCGCTGGTTGCTGCTGGCCATGTTGCTGCTGGCGGCATGGACACTGCCCGGCACGCCGCTGTTCGCCTCCCGGTTCGCGCCCAGTATTGCCGGCCTGCAGGCCGGTGCGCATCAGGCGCTGTCGGTGCTGTTGCTGGCGCTGCTGGCGCGCGGTGTCTGGCTAGGGCTGGGGACTCAGGGCCTGCTGGCGGCAAGTTGGCCGCTGGATGCCTTGTTTGCCCGCGCCGGTATGCCGCGTGGCCGCCTGGCGCTGCGGCTGGCCTTGACCATGCACTATGCCAATAGCCTGCTGGAGCAAGCGGAAAAGCCCCGTCTGGCGCAATTATTGCCGTATTTGCAGCCGGCGCAGTTCGCACAAGCTGCGCCCGATAAGGTACAGTTGCCTCTTTACCCATGGAGCAAATGGGACGGCGTGCTGTTGGCGGGCGTCCTGATGGCGGTTGTAATGAAAGTAGTGGCATGAGGATTGCGCTGGGTCTGGAGTACGACGGGCGCGCATTTGCCGGCTGGCAGAGCCAGCCACATGGCAATACCGTACAGGATCGCCTGAATCAGGCGATTTCCACCATTGCCGGCCAGCCGTTGACCACGTTGGCCGCGGGTCGCACCGATGCCGGCGTGCATGCGCTGCAGCAGGTGGTGCATTTCGATTGTGAGGTGCCGCGGCCGCTGAACGCCTGGGTGCGCGGCGTCAACGCCCACCTGCCGGACAGTGTGGCGGTGACCTGGGCACGCGAAGTGCCGGAGACCTTTCACGCCCGTTTCTCGGCGTTTTCCCGCTCCTACCGTTACCTGCTGCTCACCGACCCGGTACGCCCGGCGCTGACCGCCGGCCGCATCGGCTGGTACCACCAGCCGCTGGACGTGGCCGCGATGCGCGACGCGGCGCAGGGCCTACTGGGGCAGCACGATTTTTCCAGCTTCCGCGCCAGCGAGTGCCAGGCCAAGTCGCCGTTGAAAAACCTGCAGCAGCTGGATATTCACCAGGTGGACGGCGTGATCAGCTTCGATCTGCTGGCCGATGCCTTCCTGCACCACATGGTGCGCAATATCGTCGGCGCGCTGCTGTACGTCGGCAAGGGCAGCCTGGATGCCGCCGGTCTGCAGGCACTGCTGGCCGCCCGTGACCGCACCAAGGCGCCGCCCACCTTCATGCCGGATGGCCTGTACCTGACCGGCGTGGGTTATCCGCCCGAATTCGATGTGCCGTCGCACGCCGTGCCGTCGCGGCTGACGCTGTGGAGATGACATGAGCGCGCGTATCAAGATTTGCGGTTTCACCCGCCCGGAAGACGCACTGGCTGCGGCCAACCTTGGCGCCGACGCCATCGGCCTGGTGTTCTACGACAAGAGCCCGCGTCATGTCGACATCGCGCAGGCGCAGGCCATCATTGCCGCGCTGCCGCCGTTTGTCAGCGTGGTGGCGCTGTTCGTCAACGCCAGCCGCGAGGAAGTGGAAAGCGTGCTGGCGCACTGCGCCATCGACGTGCTGCAGTTCCACGGCGAGGAAAGCGCGGAATTCTGCCGCAGCTTCCGGCGCCCGTATCTGAAAGCGGTGCGAGTGCAGCCCGGTACCGACCTCGCGGCGTTGGCCGCACAGTATCACGATGCCCGCGGCCTGCTGACCGACGCCTTCGTGGAAGGCGCGCACGGCGGCACCGGCAAGACTTTCGACTGGACGCTGATCCCGCCGCAGCTGCCGCTGCCGTTGATCCTGTCCGGTGGACTGGACGAACACAATGTGGCCGACGCGGTAGCGCGCGTCAGTCCCGCCGCGGTGGATGTGTCCAGCGGCGTGGAAAGCGGCAAGGGCATCAAGAGCCCGTCGCGCATGGCCAGTTTCATTGCCGCCGTCAGGGCGGCACAGCATTCCATATCGCCGGTGTAAGCCGGCACACACCCACAATCAGGAGCATGCCATGAGCCAATACGACTTCCCCGATGCACGCGGCCACTTCGGCCCGTACGGTGGCGTCTACGTTGCCGAAACCTTGATGGCTGCCTTGGACGAGCTGAAAGCCGAGTACGCCCGTGCCAAGGCAGACCCGGCCTTCTGGCAGGAGTACCACTACGAGCTGAAGCACTTCGTCGGCCGCCCCAGCCCGGTGTACCACGCCAAGCGCTGGTCCGAGCTGCTGGGCGGGGCGCAGATCTTCCTCAAGCGTGAAGACCTCAACCACACCGGCGCGCACAAAATCAACAACGCCATCGGCCAGGCGCTGCTGGCGCGCAGCATGGGCAAGAAGCGCGTGATCGCCGAAACCGGTGCCGGCCAGCATGGCGTGGCCACCGCCACCGTGGCGGCGCGCTACGGCATGGAATGCGTGGTGTACATGGGTGCTGAGGACATCAAGCGCCAGGCGCCGAACGTGTTCCGCATGAAGCTGCTGGGCGCCACCGTGGTGCCGGTGGAATCCGGCTCCAAGACGCTGAAGGATGCGCTGAACGAGGCGATGCGCGACTGGGTAACCAATATCGACACCACCTTCTACATCCTCGGCACCGCCGCCGGCCCGCACCCGTACCCAATGCTGGTGCGCGACTTCGTATCGGTGATCGGCGAGGAAGCCAAGGTGCAGATGCCGGAAATCCTTGGCCGCCAGCCGGACGTGGTGATGGCCTGTGTTGGTGGCGGCTCCAACGCCATCGGCACCTTCCACCCGTATCTCGATGTACCGGGCGTGCGCCTGGTGGGCGTGGAGCCGGCCGGTGACGGCCTGGAAACCGGCCGCCACGCCGCGCCGCTGGCCTCCAACGCGCCGGCCGGCGTGCTGCATGGCTCCCGCAGCTACCTGATGCAGGATGCCAACGGCCAGGTCATCGAGACCCATTCTATCTCCGCCGGCCTGGATTACCCGGGCGTGGGGCCGGAACACTCCTGGCTGAAGGACAGCGGCCGCGCAGAGTATGTGGCGGTGACCGATACCGAGGCGCTGGCGGCATTCCACGATTGCTGCCGTCTGGAGGGCATCATCCCGGCGCTGGAATCCAGCCACGCACTGGCACAGGCGGTGAAACTGGCGCCCACCATGGCCAAGGACAAGGCCATTCTGGTGACGCTGTCCGGCCGCGGCGACAAGGACATCAACACCGTTGCCGGCCTGATGGGGCTGACGCTGTAACCACCCAAGGGTTGGCCGCATGCGGCCAACCCTTGGCACATTTCATACGCGGGCAGAAGCAGATGCTGCCCAGCAAGGAAACCTGCCATGAACCGTATTGCTGCCACCTTTGCCCGCCTCAAGGCCGCCGGCGAAAAGGCCATGATTCCCTTCATTACCGCCGGTGACCCGCACCCGAACCTGACCGTGGAGCTGATGCACGGCCTGGTGGACGGCGGTGCCGACATCATCGAACTGGGCATCCCGTTCTCCGACCCGATGGCCGACGGCCCGGTGATCCAGCGCGCCAGCGAGCGCGCGCTGGTACACAAGGTAGGTCTGCGCGACGTGCTGGCGATGGTGAAAACCTTCCGCCAGAGCAACCAGACCACCCCGGTGGTGCTGATGGGCTACCTGAACCCGGTGCACGTCATCGGCTACCAGCAGTTCGCCCAGCTGGCCGCCGATGCCGGCGTGGACGGCGTGCTGACCGTGGACTGCCCGCCGGAAGAAGCCGGCGAACTGTCCGCCGCGCTGACGGCGGCCGGGCTGGATCCGGTGTTCCTGATCGCCCCTACCACGCCGGAGGCGCGGGTGCGCGAGATCGCCCGTCAGGCACGGGGTTATGTCTACTATGTGTCATTAAAAGGCGTTACCGGTGCCGGAAATCTGGACATTGCCGACGTAGCGCGTAAAATTGCCGCCCTTAGACAATTCATTGAAGTACCGATCGGTGTCGGCTTTGGCATTCGCGATGCCGAAACCGCCCGCGCCATCGCCGGTACCGCCGACGCGGTGGTGGTGGGCAGCCGTCTGGTACAGGAAATCGAGGCGGCTACACCAGAAACTGCCAGAGAGCAGTTGACCCGTCTGGTAGCTACATTGAAAGCTGCCACCCGTTAGGAACACGCTGGATACCCGTGCCAGCACCACTGCGGCCAACGACCAGTTGGCCGCAGTGTTTGAATCAAGGAGTCAGCATGAGCTGGTTGAACAAACTCCTGCCGCCGAAAATCAAGCGCGAAACCCGCGCCGTGAAATCGTCGGCGGTACCGGAGGGGCTGTGGAGCAAATGCCCGGCCTGCGAGGCGGTGTTGTATCACACCGACCTCCAAAGCAACCTGCAGGTCTGCCCCAAGTGTGACTATCATCACGCTATCGATGCGCGCGCGCGCATCGACATGCTGCTGGATGAAGAAGGCCGCCGCGAGATCGGCACCGACGTCAAGCCGGTGGACATTCTCAAGTTCAAGGACAGCAAGCGCTATCCGGATCGCCTCACCGCAGCGCAGGCCGGCACCGGCGAAGACGATGCACTGGTGGTGATGCAGGGCAGCATCCACAACCTGCCGGCGGTGGTCGCCGCCTTCGAGTTCCGCTTCATCGGCGGCTCGATGGGCTCGGTAGTGGGCGAGCGCTTCGTGCGCGGCGTACAGGCCGCGGTGGAAGCACGTGCGCCATTCATCTGTGTGGCCGCCTCCGGTGGCGCGCGCATGCAGGAAGGCCTGAACTCGCTGATGCAGATGGCCAAGACCTCGGCCGCGCTGCAGCTGCTGAGCGACTTCCAGCTGCCGTTCATCTCCATCCTCACCGACCCGACCATGGGGGGCGTATCCGCCTCCTTCGCCTTCCTCGGCGACGTGGTAATCGGCGAGCCGGGCGCGCTGATCGGCTTTGCCGGTCCTCGCGTGATCGAGCAGACCGTGCGCGAGACCCTGCCGGAAGGCTTCCAGCGTTCCGAGTTCCTGATGGAAAAGGGCGCCATCGACATGATCGTCGACCGCCGCGAGCTGAAAGAGCGTGTTGCCACTCTGCTGGCGATGCTGCAGAAAGAGCCGCCGGTCGCCGCCTGAGCGCTGCCGTCGTGAAAAAAGCCAGTCTGCGGACTGGCTTTTTTGCGCGTAGACAAAGCCCTTTCGCATGGCGAAAGGGCTTTGCTATGTAAACAGCAAGACTGCCGTCACTCCTGCTTGTCTGGTGCGGCCGGCTTCGCCGGCTCCGGCAGGCGGAGAGCGACGCGCTTGGTCAGTCGCCTGCAAGCCAGTCTGCGGACTGGCTCTTTGTTTGTCTGCGGGCAACGTTGGCCGCAGGCGCTAGCCCCACACCACGCCGCTGGTCAGCAGTTCCTCGGCGCGGCGCGGCGCAGCGCGGTGGTGAGGTCGGGCTGGATATTGCCCACCCCCATCTCGTGCGCCAGGCGGGCGCTACGCAGCATGCCGGTGACCTCGTTGCCGGCGCCGCACAGGATCAGCGTGCGGTCCTGTGCCGCCAGGCGCTGGTGCAGGGCGGATAATGCCAGCAGGCCGCTGGTATCCAGCAGCACCAGCCGGTGCAGCTGCAGGATCACCACCCGTACGCTGGACGGCTGGCTGGCCAACTGTTCCACGGTGTCGGCGGCGCCGAAGAACAGCGCGCCTTCCACCCGGTAGGCGACGCAGCCGGCCGGCACCGTCTTGCCGGCGATCGAGTGGCGCTCGAACAGCTGCGCGTGCTCCGGCCGCAGCTGCTGCACGCTGGTGCTGGCCGCCATGCGGCGGATGAACAGCACCGCGGCGATCAGCAGGCCGATTTCCACCGCGATGGTCAGGTCGAACACCACGGTCAGCACGAAGGTGACCACCAGGATGGCAGTGTCCTGGCGCGGAAACTGCGCCGCCTTGCGGATGTCCCAGTCGCCCATTTTCAGCGCCACCGCCACCAGGATCGCCGCCAGCGCTGCCAGCGGGATGTAGGCGGCCAGCGGTGCCGCCACCAGGATCACCAGCAACAGCAACAGCGCGTGCACGATGCCGGCCACCGGCGTCTTGCCGCCGTTGCCGATATTGGTGGCGGTGCGGGCGATGGCGCCGGTGGCGGGGATGCCGCCGAAGAACGGCACCACCATATTGGCGATGCCCTGGGCGATCAGCTCCTGGTTGGCGTCGTGCTTGTCGCCGGTGATGCTGTCGGCCACCACCGCGCACAGCAGCGATTCGATCGCCCCCAGCAGCGCGATGGTGAACGCTGGCGTCAGCAGCTCGGACAGGTGCTGCGGGTCGAAGCGCAGGCCATGCAACTCGGGCAAGCCCTGCGGGATGCCGCCGAACTTGCTGCCGATGGTGGCCAGCGGCAGGTGGAACAGGCTGACGGTGAGCGTGGCCAGCAACAGCGCCACGAAGGGGCCGGGCAGCTGGCGATTGAGGCGCTTGGGCCACAGCAGGATCAGCAGCAGCGAGGCGGCGGCGATGGCCAGCGTCAGCGGGTCGAAGTCGGCCAGATGCTGGCGCAGCGTGGCCAGCACGGCGAAGAAGCCGGCCGGCATCTGCGCGATGGGCAGGCCGAAGAAATCCTTGAGCTGGGTGAGGAAGATCAGCACCGCGATGCCGTTGGTGAAGCCGGTGATCAGCGGCATGGGAAAGAACTTGATCACCTGGCCCAGCCGCAGCAGCCCCATCAGCACCAGCATGGCGCCGGCCATGAAGGTGCAGATGATCAGGTTGGCCACGCCGTACTTCACTACGATGCCGTAGATGATGACGATGAAGGCGCCGGTGGGGCCGGTGACGCACAGCTTGGTGCCGCCTAGCAGCGAGGCGAGCAGGCCGGCGATGACGGCGGTGAAGATGCCGGCCTGCGGCGGCACGCCGGAGGCGATGGCGAAGGCCATGGCCAGCGGCAGCGCCACGATGCCTACGGTGAGGCCGGCCATCAGATCCTGGCGGAACAGCGCCCGGTTGTAGTGGCGCAGGCTGGTGAGCAGTTGCGGGCGAAAGGCGGGCAGGGTGGCCATGGTGCGGTCTTGTTCGAGTTATCCAGTGTCAAGACTACTGAACAAGACCGCACCAATTCAAGGGTTACTTGCCGCGGCCGGCGGCCGCTGCGGGTCGTGGCAGGTCGCAGCGCAGCGGTTCACCCGCGGCGGCGCCCGGTCGATCGCACGCCGAGTCTGCTGTCAGCACAGGCAGTTAGCTCTGGTGGTGGCGCCTTTCCGGCCGCTGCTGCCTTGCCGCGCGCCAGCGGGCAGAGGCTCAGAAGCGTAGCGCGAATACCGCCGCGCAGATCAGCAGCGTGGCCAGCGTTACCGGCACGCCGGTGCGGGCGTGGCGGCGCCAGTCGATGCGCACGCCATGGCGGGCGGCGGCATCCACCACCAGGATGTTGGCGATGCTGCCGACGATCAGCAGATTGCCGGCCAGGGTGCTGACCAGCGCCAGCATGCTGCCGGCCAGTTCATGGCTGGCTACCGGCAGCAGCAGCATCACCGCCGGCACGTTGGAGATGAGGTTGGACAGCGCGAAGGTGGTGCCGAACAGCGTCCACGGCTCGCTCAGCCGCACTCCCTGCGCCGCCAGCCAGCTGACCGCCTCGGCCGGCAGGCCGGTGCTCTGCAGTGCGTGGTTGACGACGAACAGCCCGGCGAACAGCACCAGCACCTCCCAATCCACCAGCCCCAGCATGCGTGCGGAGTGCAGCTTGCGGCTCATCAGCAGCAGGCCGGCGCCGGTGAGCGCCAGCTGCGCCTGCGGCAGCGGCGAGAACAGGAACAGGCCCAGCAGCACGGCGGCTACTGCCAGGCCCTTGGCGCTCTGCCAGCGATCCAGCGGCGGTTCGTCACTGCGCTGTTCCGTCGCCGGCAGCACGGGCGCCGTGCCGGCCCAGTCGCCGCGGCTCTGCCATACGATGATCGCCCAACAGGCGGCCAGCCCCAGCAGCACCGGCACGATAGCCTGCAGCAGGTAGCCGGAGAATGACAGCCGCAGCGTCTGGCCGATCAGGATGTTCTGCGGGTTGCCGATCAGCGTGGCGGCGGAGCCGATGTTGGCCGCACAGGCCAGGCCCAGCAGGAAGGGTACCGGGTTCAGCCGGCGCTGCAGGCAGGCTTGCACCAGCACCGGCGCCATCGCCAGACAGACGATGTCGTTGCTGAACACCGCCGACAGCGCGCCGGCCATCACGATCAGCAGCCCCAGCAGCTGCGGCGGCGACAGCGGCAGCGCCGCCATGCCGCGCGTGGCCCAGCCGTAGAAGCCGCCGAGGCGCATCTGCGCCGATACCACCATGAAGGAGAACAGCAGGATGACGGTGGGCAGGTGCACCGCGGCCACCGCCTGCGGCAGGCTGACGGCGTCCAGGCCGATCAGCGCGATGGCGCCCAGCAGCGCCACGCCGGTGCGATCCAGCTGCAGCAAGGGCAGGCCGCCCAGGATCATGCCCAGGTAGACCAGGGTAAAGATGGTGACGATGGTGGCGGTCATGTTTGCGGGAAGGTAAGGGGAAAGGTTGCTGCTGCTGCACCAGCCTGGCGCCAGCGCCGATGCCAGCGCGGCCCGCGGGCAACGCTGGCCGGCCCGGGGCGGTGGCAGAGAGTATTGAACGGCAGCGGCGAGGGCGGCATGGCGGGCTTGCGCTGGCCAATGTTGCGGCCAACGTCTGGGCGCAAGGTTGGCCGCAGGCCACGCGGGCAAGCAACAACGGCAAGCACAGGCTTGCCGTTGCACTTGCGGCCTGGGGCGCTTACCACAGCACTTTCACGGTGCGCTCGCCCAGCCAGTCTTCCAGCGTCACCAGCAGGCTGTCGTCCAGCCGCACGCCCCATTCCGGCGGCAGCATCAGGTCGCCCCTGGCCTTGTCGTTCTGGTAGCTGATGCGCACCGGGCAGCCGGCTTCCTCGCTGCGGTAGGGGGTGAGGATGTTGCGCAGCGAGGTCACGTCGTGGCTGGCCTTCATCTGGATCGCCAGGCTGCGCGCGTAGCGGCTGCGCGCCTCGCCCAGCTCGTACAGCTGGTCGGCGATGATGCGCAGGCCGCCGGAGAACTTGTCCTCACTGACCTTGCCTTCCACCACCAGCACGATGTCGTCCTTCAGCTTGGTGCGGTTGAGGTCCACCGCCTCGGCGAACAGGCTCACCTCCAGCTTGGCGGTGCCGTCGTCCAGCTGCACGAAGGCCATCTTGCCGCGGTTGCCCACCTTGGTGCGGATGCCGGTGACGAAGCCGGCCAGCAACTGCGGCTCGCGCTTGGGGCTGAGGCGGTTCAGCGGCGTCTTGATGAAGCCGCGCACCTCTTTCTCGTAGGCGGAGAACGGGTGGCCGGACAGGTAGTAGCCGATGGCGATCTTCTCTTCCGCCAGCTGCACCGCGGCGGTCCACGGCTTGCAGTCCACCATCTCCACGCTGGGCGCCACGTCTTCGCCGAACATGTCGAACAGGCCGCCCTGGCTGGCGTTGGCCGCTTCCTGGTCGGCGGCGCTCATGGCGAGGCCAACGTTGGCGAACAGCTTGGCGCGGTTGGCGTCGATGCTGTCGAAGGCGCCGGCGCGGATCAGCGATTCGATCACCCGCTTGTTGACCAGCTTCTTGTCGGTACGCTTGCAGAAGTCGAACAGGCTGGTAAACGGGCCGCTGTCGTTGCGCACCGCCACGATGTGATCGACCGCCGATTCGCCGGTGCCCTTGACCGCGCCCAGTGCGTAGCGGATGTGCTTGCGGTCCACCGGTACGAAGCGGTAGAAGCTCTCGTTCACGTCCGGCGGCAGGAATTTGAGGCCGTTCTTGCTATCGATACTGTCGTCGTAGAACACCTTCAGCTGGTCGGTGTTGTCCAGTTCCGACGACATGGTGGCGGCCATGAAGGCCGAGGTGTGGTGCGCCTTCAGCCAGGCGGTCTGGTACGACACCACCGCATAGGCCGCGGTGTGCGACTTGTTGAAGCCGTACTCGGCGAACTTGGCCATCAGGTCGAACAGCATCTCGGCCAGCGCCGGGTCGTAGCCTTTTTCCTTGGCGCCGGCGGCGATCTTGCCGCGGTGCTCGGCCATTTCCTCCGGCTTCTTCTTGCCCATCGCGCGGCGCAGCATGTCGGCGCCGCCCAGGGTGTAGCCGCCGATGATCTGCGAGATCTGCATCACCTGTTCCTGATACACGATCACGCCGTAGGTCGGGTCCAGACAGGCCTGCAGATCGGGGTGGAAGTAGTCCACCTCCTGCTTGCCGGCCTTGCGCAGGATGAAGTCGTCCACCATGCCGGAACCGAGCGGGCCGGGGCGGTACAGCGCCAGCACCGCGATGATGTCTTCGAAACGGTCGGGCTTCAGCTTTTCCAGCAGCCGCTTCATGCCGTCCGATTCCAGCTGGAACACGCCGGTGGTGTTGGCCTGCTGCAGCACCTTGTAGGCGGCCGGGTCGGTGAATTCCAGCAGGTTGATGTCGGTGGTGAAGCTCGGGTCCAGCGCCTGGATGTAGCGCACCGCCAAGTCGATAATGGTCAGGTTGCGCAGGCCGAGGAAGTCGAACTTCACCAGCCCGACCTGCTCCACGTCGTCCTTGTCCAGCATCGACACCGGCACCGCGTCCTCGCCGCTGGCCTGGTACACCGGGCAGAAGTCGGTGATCTTGCCCGGCGCGATCAGCACGCCGCCGGCGTGCATGCCGATGCCGCGGGTGAGGCCTTCCAGCTTCTTGGCCAGCGCCCACAGTTCGCTCAGTTCTTCCTCGTTTTCCAGTCGCTCGCGCAGTACCGGTTCCATCTCCACCGCATCGTCCAGCGAATACTGCTTGCCGGGCGCGGCCGGAATCAGCTTGGACACGCCGTCGCAGAACATGTACGGCAGGTCGAGCACGCGGCCAACGTCGCGCACCACCGCCTTGGCGGCCATGGTGCCGAAGGTGGCGATCTGGCTCACCGCCTCGGCGCCGTAGGCCTGGCGAACGTACTCGATCACGCGGTAGCGGTTGTCCTGGCAGAAGTCGATGTCGAAGTCGGGCATCGATACCCGTTCCGGGTTGAGGAAGCGCTCGAACAGCAGCGCGTAGGCCAGCGGGTCGATGTCGGTAATGCCGATGCTGTAGGCCACCAGCGAGCCGGCGCCGGAGCCGCGGCCCGGACCTACCGGGCAGCCGTTGTTCTTCGCCCAGTTGATGAAGTCCGCCACGATCAGAAAGTAGCCGGGAAAGCCCATGTCGATGATGGTCTTGCACTCGATATCCAGCCGCGCGTCGTAACGCGGGCGCTCGGCGGCGCGCACGGCCGGATCCGGGTACAGCTTGGCCAGCCGGGTCTCCAGCCCTTCGCGCGACAGGTGCACCAGGTAGTCGTCCAGCGACATGCCGTCCGGGGTGGGGAACTGCGGCAGGTAGTTCTTGCCCAGCTGCACGGTAATGTTGCAGCGGCGGGCGATTTCCACCGTGTTCTGCAGCGCCTCGGGGATGTCGGCGAAGCGCGCCAGCATCTCCTCGCTGGACATGAAGTACTGGCACTCGGCGAAGTCCTTCGGCCGGCGCTTGTCGGACAGGGTATAGCCTTCGGCGATGCACACCCGCGCCTCGTGCGCCTTGAAGTCGTCCGGCTCCATGAACTGGATCGGGTGGGTGGCCACCACCGGCAGGCCGGTGTCGCCGGCCAGGCACAGCGTGCCTTGCACCACGTTTTCCACCTGCGGGTTGTCCACCCGCTGCACTTCCAAGTAGAAGCTGCCGGGGAACAGTCGCGCCCAGTGCGCGGCGCGGCTTTTCGCCTCGTCCAGGTTGCCGTTGGCGATGGCAATGCCGACATCGCCCAGGTGGGCGCCGGACAGACACAGCAGGTTGCTGTTGTCGCCGTCCTCCAGCCAGCTGCGCTTGATCTCGGCGCGGCCGCGGTGCTGGTTGTGGGTGTAGGCGGCGGCCAGCAGCTCGCACAGGCGGCCGTAGCCGGCGCGGTTCTTCACCATCAGCAGCAGGCGGCTGGGCTTGTCCGGATCGGCTTCGTTCTCTACCCAGATGTCGCAGGACACGATGGGCTTGATGCCCTTGCCGCGGCAGGCCTTGTAGAACTTGACCATGCCGAAGATGTTCATCAGGTCCGACATGCCCAGTGCCGGCATGCCGTCCTTGACGGCGCGTTTTACCGCGTCGTCGAGGCGGACGATACCGTCGCTGACAGAGAATTCGGAATGGAGGCGGAGGTGGACAAAGCGGGGTGCGTTCATCCCGCCATTGTAACGGTGGCGGGCGTGGGCGTCATGACAAGGTTGGCCGCATGCGGCCAACCTTGCGGCGGGGTTTACTTGTCTTTCGGCTGCATCGCCGCCAGCGCGGCCTTCTGCATTTCCAGGGTCTTGATCTGCATCGACAGCATGCCCAGGTTCATGGTGAGCCAGGTTTCCACTACCCGCAGCTCGGCCAGCTTGCGTTCGACCTCTTCTACCGTCATCGGCGGCAAGAAGGGCTGGGCGCCGGGCGGGGTGGCGGATTGCAGCAGCTGGCGGAACATGGCAAACGGATCGGCGGGGTTGAAGTCGGCGCTCATGGTGGTCTCCGGGGTGGCCGGCGCTGCCGGCATGATGGCTTCATCTTAGCGCATCGCCTGTCCACCGCGCGGCGCGGCCATAAAAAAACGGGCACCCGAAGGTGCCCGTTGCGTCTGTTGCGGCTGCCGGCTTAGCAGGCGGCATCCACGGCGGCCAGCGCCACCATGTTGATGATGCGGCGTACCGAGGAGATCGGGGTCAGGATGTGCACCGGCTTGGCCATGCCCATCAGGATCGGGCCGATGGTCACGCCGTCGGATGCCGACACGCGCAGCAGGTTGTAGCTGATGTTGGCTGCTTCCACGTTCGGCATTACCAGCAGGTTGGCCGCGCCTTTCAGCGTGCTTTCCGGCATGGCTTGCTGGCGGATGCTTTCCACCAGCGCCGCGTCGCCCTGCATCTCGCCGTCGATTTCCAGCGTCGGGTGGGCTTCCTGTACCAGCGCCAGCGCGTCGCGCATCTTGCAGGCGCCTTCCGAGTTCCAGGTACCGAAGCTGGAGTTGGACAGCAGCGCCACTTTCGGGTTGATACCGAAGCGGCGTACCGACTGGGCTGCCATCTCGGTGATGGCGGCCAGCTGCTGCGCGTCCGGGTTCGGGTTCACGTAGGTGTCGGCGATGAAGATGTTGCCGGTCGGCAGGATCAGCGCGTTCATCGCGGCGGCCACCTTGTCCTGGCGGGCGTAGCCGATCACGTTCTCGATGATGTCGAAGTGCTGGCGATACGGGCCGTAGGTACCGCAGATCAGCGCGTCGGCTTCACCGCGGCGTACCATCAGCGCGCCGATCAGGGTGGTGTTGCCGATCACGCGGCGACGCGCCTGTTCCTGGCTCACGCCCTTGCGCTTCATCAGCTGGTAGTAGTCTTTCCAGTATTCGGCATAGCGCGGGTCGGACTCGTTGTTCACCAGCTCGAAATCCTTGCCGATTTCCAGCTTCAGGCCCAGTTTCTTGATGCGCTTCTCGATCACGCTCGGGCGGCCGATCAGGATCGGGAATGCCAGGCCTTGCGCGGCGATTTCCTGGGTGGCATGCAGCACGCGCTCGTCTTCGCCTTCGGCCATCACCACGCGTTTCAGCGCTTTCTTGGCCTGCGAGAACACCGGCTTCATGAACAGGTTGGTCTTGTACACGAACTGCGCCAGCTGGTCGGCGTAGGCGTCGAAGTCCTTGATCGGGCGGGTAGCCACGCCGGATTCCATTGCCGCCTTGGCCACGGCCGGGGCGATCTTCACGATCAGGCGCGGGTCGAACGGCTTCGGAATCACGTATTCCGGGCCGAAGGACAGTTCCTGGTCACCGTAGGCGGTGGCAACCACGTCGTTCTGCTCAGCCATGGCCAGGTCGGCGATGGCGCGCACGGTGGCCAGCTTCATCTCTTCGTTGATGGTGGTGGCGCCAACGTCCAGCGCACCACGGAAGATGAACGGGAAGCACAGTACGTTGTTCACCTGGTTCGGGAAGTCGGAGCGACCGGTGCCGATGATGGCGTCCGGGCGTACTTCCTTCACCAGCGGCGGCAGGATTTCCGGTTCCGGGTTGGCCATGGCCAGGATCACCGGGTAGGCGGCCATGGATTTCACCATGTCCTGGCTCACCAGTTTCGGGCCGGACAGACCCATGAAGATGTCGGCGCCGACCATGGCGTCGGCCAGTTTGCGCTGACCGTTGTCCGGGATGGCGAAGCGTTTCTTCGATTCGTCCATCTTGTCGTCGCGGTCCTGGTAGATCACACCCTTGGAGTCGCAGACGGTGATGTTCTCGCGCTTCACGCCCAGCGCTACCAGCAGCTCCAGGCAGGCGATGGCGGCGGCGCCGGCGCCGGAGGCCACCACGCGCACGCTGCCGATGTCCTTGTTCACCAGGCGCAGCGAGTTCAGCACCGCGGCGGCGGCCACGATGGCGGTACCGTGCTGGTCGTCGTGGAACACCGGAATGTTCATGCGTTCACGGCACTTCTTCTCGATGTAGAAGCATTCCGGCGCCTTGATGTCTTCCAGGTTGATGCCGCCGAAGGTCGGCTCCATCGCGCAGATCATGTCGACCAGCTTGTCCGGGTCGTTCTCGTTCAGCTCGATGTCGAACACGTCGACGCCGGCGAACTTCTTGAACAGCACGCCTTTACCTTCCATCACCGGCTTGCCGGCCAGCGGGCCGATATTGCCCAGGCCCAGCACCGCGGTACCGTTGGTCACCACGGCCACCAGGTTGCCGCGGGCGGTGTACTTGTAGGCGTTCAGCGGATCTTCCACGATCGCATCGCAAGGCGCGGCAACGCCCGGCGAGTAGGCAAGTGCCAGGTCGCGCTGGGTGGCCAGCGGCTTGGTAGGGGCGACCTGGATCTTGCCCGGCTGCGGGAACTGGTGGAACTCGAGTGCGGCTTGGCGCAGTTGCTCGTCCATTCTGTTGGCTCCTGATTGTTATTTCAGAGGGTGTGGAGAGGGTTGGCATTATAGGGCGAACCCTTGGATTGGGCTATGACCGTGTCCGACAAAAAACGCAAGCGGCGGCTTGGCGGCAACGGGGTTGGCCGCCGCCGGCGCCGCGCCCCATGCCGCGCGCGGGGCGGGCAGGGGCGGTGGCGCCGGCATTGCGGCCAACGTTTACATCATGCCCAGCGTTCTAGGCAGCCACAGCGAGATGGTCGGCACGTAGGTCACCAGTGCCAGGAAGGCCAGCATGGTGAGCAGCCACGGCCATACCGCCACGGTCAGCTCGGTGATGCCCATCTTGGTGATGCCGGAGGCCACGTACAGGTTCAGCCCTACCGGCGGGTGGCACATGCCGACTTCCATGTTCACCACGATCAGGATGCCGAAGTGCACCGGGTCGATGCCCAGCGCGGTGGCCACCGGGAACAGGATGGGCGCGAAGATCAGCACGATGGACGACGGCTCCATCACGTTGCCGGCCAGCAGCAGGATCACGTTCACCGCCAGCAGGAACGCCACCGGGCCGAGGCCGGCGTCGATCAGCCAGCTGGCCATCGCCTGCGGAATGCCTTCGCTGGTCATCAGGAACGAGAACAGCACCGCGTTGGTGATGATGTACAGCAGCATCGCCGACATGCTGGCCGAATCCAGCAGCACCTTGGGCACTTGCTTCAGCGTCAGGTCCTTGTACACGAACACCGCCACGATGAAGGCGTACACCGCCGACATGGCGGCCGCCTCGGTGGGGGTGAAGATGCCGGTGTAGATACCGCCGATCACCACCACGATCAGCAGCAGGCCCCAGATGCTTTCGCGGAACGCCTGCAGGCGCTGCGCCAGGCTGGCCTTGGCCAGACGCGGGTAGCCGAACTTGCGCGCACGCCACCAGGTGGTGAAGCCGAGGAAGCCCGCCAGCATCAGGCCGGGGATCACGCCGGCCATGAACAGCTGGCCCACCGAGGTGTTGGTGGCCACCGAGTACATCACCATCACGATCGACGGCGGGATCAGGATGCCCAGCGCGCCCGAGGTGGTGATCACGCCGGCGCCGAAGCTGTTGGGGAAACCCTGCTTCACCATCGCCGGCAGCAGGATGGAGCCGATGGCCACCACGGTGGCCGGGCTGGAACCGGATACCGCGGCGAACAGCGCGCAGGCCAGCACGCCAGCCAGGCCGAGGCCGCCGTGCCAGTGGCCGACCATCGACGAGGCAAACTTGATCATCCGCCGCGCCACGCCGCCGTGGGTGAGGAAGTTACCGGCCAGGATGAAGAACGGGATCGCCATGATCTCGAACTTCTCGATGCCGGTGAACAGCTTCAGCGCCACCGCCTCGATCGGCACTTCGGTCATGGTGAACAGGAAGGTCAGTACCGTCAGACCCAGTGAAATGGAGATCGGCATGCCGGTCAGCATCAGCACCAGCAGCAGAGCAAAAATGATGAGTGCGCTCATTGCTTGTCGCCTCCGTTTTTCTTGATGTCGTGCGGGTGCAGGTTGTCGTCCAGCGCGAACCAGTTGCTGTCTTCCTCCACATCGTCCATGCCTTCCACGTGGCTATGGTCGTGCTTGGGCAGGTGGCCGGTTTTCACGAAGCCCACCAGCACTTGCAGGAAGCGGAAGCACATCAGGTAGGAGCCGCACGGTACTGCCAGGTAGACCAGCCACATCGGCAGTTCCAGGTCGGCCGAGGTCTGGTCGGTATGGCCGATTTCCCACACGAAGTTGGCGCCCAGGGTGCCGACGATGCCGGTGAACAGCGCGCCGGCCAACAGGCCGATGATGATGAAGCGGCCGCGGTTCTTGTCGGACAGCTTGTTGATCAGCACGTCCACGCCGACGTGGATGCCGGTGCGCACGCCGTAGGCGGCGCCGAACTTGGCCATCCACACGAACATGTAGATGGTGAGTTCCTGCGCCCAGCTGGTGTGGATGTGGGCGAGATAGGGTTGAAGTGACTCGATGCCGCTGCCGTAACGGTGCACCACTGCAAAGAACGTGATCAGTGTTGCCGCCGCCATCAGGGTTGCAATCAGCCACTCCTCGAGATGGTCGAGGAATTTCATGGTGTGACTCCGGATAAAAGGTTGGCCGCATGGTGTTGCGGCCAACCTGGCGGTTACGGACGGGGCTTAGTTCGGGGTGTAGCCGGTCTGTTTGTAGATCAGCTGCACCAGGCCCTCGCCGATGCGGTCATCCATCTTGGTGTGTACCGGCACCAGAGCCTTCTTGAAGGCGGCGCGCTCGGCGGCGGTCGGCACGTAGACCTGGGTCTTGCCGGAGGCCTTGATCTTGGCCAGATCGTTTTCGTTTTCCTGCTGCGCGATCTTGTTGGCGTAGGTGGTGGCATCCTTCATCGCGCCATCCAGCGTGGTGCGGATGTCAGCCGGCAGGCCGTCCCAGAACTTCTTGTTCACGATCACCGCGTAGCCCAGGTAGCCGTGGTTGGTCACCGTGGCGTACTTCTGCACTTCGTGCATCTTCTGGGTCAGCATATTGGACGGCGGGTTCTCGGTGCCATCCACCACGCCGGTCTGCAGCGCCTGGTAGGTCTCGGAGAACGCCATCACCTGCGGCAGCGCGCCCAGCGCGCGCATTTCTTCTTCCAGCACCTTGGAGGACTGGATGCGCATCTTCAGGCCCTTGAAGTCGGCCGGCGACTTGAGCGGCTTGTTGGCGGAGAAAATCTTGAAGCCGTTATCCCAGTAGGCCAGGCCCTTGATGCCCTTGCTTTCCAGCTTGGACAGCAGCTGCATGCCGATCGGGCCCTGGGTGACTTTGTGCAGCTCGTCGTAGTTGTCGAAGATGTACGGCAGGTCGAACACTTCGAATTCCTTGGCGCCCAGCGGGCCGAACTTGGCCAGGCTGGGGGCCAGCATCTGCACCGCGCCCAGCTGCAGCGCTTCCAGTTCTTCCTTGTCCTTGTACAGCTGGCTGTTGGGGAACACCTGCACCTGCACGCGGCCTTTGGTGCGTTCCTCGGCCAGCTTCTTGAAGTATTCGGCGGCCTTGCCTTTCGGGGTGTCCTGCGCCACCACGTGGCTGAACTTGATCACGAAATCGGCGGCGTTGGCGATACCGGACAGGCCAAGGGCGACACCGGCGATCAGGGCGGCATACTTGAGTTTCATCTTGCTACTCTCCTGTGTTTACATGTTGTGTTGCTTGTTGTGTTCTCTGTATGGGCAACCTTGTCCGACAAGCGGACAGATCACATGCTGAACACTAGGAGTTGTGACTTGCCATCGCCATTGGGGAATTCGGCATCAGGGATTTCCCCAATGTCTGCGCCGGACGGGCTGCGCCAGTGTGCAGCTCGCTGCGGCCAACCTTGAAAGATCTGCCATGACGCTGAAAGAACTCTCGCCTGCCCACGCCGCGCCGCGTCGCCTGTGGCTGGGGGCGGCGCTGATCCTGATCGGCCTGCTGGCGGCGCTGGCCGGACTGTTCTGGGTGGTCTACAAGGACTGGCAGGACGAGCAGCGCGACAGCCTGATCCAGGAGCTGCTGTGGCTGGACCAGAGCCTGCGGCTGCACATGGAGGAGCACCAGCGCTGGCTGGACAATATGGAGGGCGACCTGCCGCCGGTTACGGCGGCGCAGGGCAAGCGCTTCCTGGCCGCCGCGCAGCTGCTGCAGCGCGAGAGCCGCGAGATCGTGGCGGTGCAGTGGGTGGGCCGCGACGGCGCGGTGCAGCTGGACAGCCTGGGGCGCCAGCCGCACCAGTTGAGCGGCGCCGCCTACGATGCGCTGTGGCGCTCGGAAAAACTGGGGCGGCTGAGTTACGGCCAACCGTATGTCGGCCCGGATGGCCACTTCCGTTTCGATCTGGCGGTGCCGCTGCTGCAGCAGGGCCGCTTTATCGGCGGCGTGCGGCTGGTGTACAGCATGAGCGGCCTGCTGCAGCAGCAGGTGCCGTGGTGGATCGCCTCCAAATACCACATCAGCCTGGTGGATCTGGAAGGCCGCGCGCTGGCCAGCAAGTTCGAGCAGGCGCCGCCGCAGGGCACGCAGTCGCACCAGCTGAGCTTCGACCCGCCGGGGTACGGCGTGATGCTGCGCGGTATCAGCTACCGCACCGGCATCGGCCTCACCCTGCCGGTGCTCAGTGTGCTGATTGCGCTGCTGGTGCTGGCGCTGCTGTTTCTGCTGTGGCGTATCCGCCGCCACGTGCGGCAGCGGGCGCAGGTGGAGCAGGCGCTGCAGCGCGAGATGTCGATCCGTCGCGCAGTGGAAGACAGCATGAAAAGCGGGCTGATCGCCTTCGACCGCCACGGCGCCATCCTGCGCGTCAACCGCGCCATGTGCGAGTTGACCGGCCTGACGGTGGAAGAACTGGTTGGCCAGCAGCTGCCGTACAGCTTCTGGGCCGAGGAAGACTACCCGCTGCTGATGGCGGCGATGCGCGCCATGCTGGCCGGCGAACTGCCGGAGCATGGCTTCGAGCTGCCGTTCCGCGATCGCGCCGGCGAGCGTTTCGAGGTGCGGCTGTACGCGGCGCCCTTGCTGCAGGGCGAGCGGCAGGAGGGTTGGGTGGCGTCGATGTACGACATCACCGAGCTGAAGAAAAAGCGCCTGGCGCTGAATGCCTCGCACCAGCGCTTCCTCACCGTGCTCAATGGCCTCGACAGCGGCCTGTGCGTGGTGGCGGGCGAAACCCGGCAGCTGGTGTATGCCAACCCGGCGTTTGCCAGCGGCTGGGGCGGCTTCGATGCCGAGGGCGCCTACTGTCCGCTGCTGCCGGGCATGGCGCGCGGCATGGAACGGCTGGCGGCCAACCTGGAATACTCGCCGGACCGTGGCCGCAACTGGTACCAGCTGCAGTATCGCGGCATCGACTGGGTGGACGGCGAGCAGGCCTGGCTGTGCATGCTGGTGGATGTCACCGAATCGCGCGCCCGCGCCGCGCGCGAACGGGCGCAGGAGGAACGCTTCCAGACCACCTCGCGGCTGATCGCCATGGGCGAGATGGCGTCGTCGCTGGCGCACGAGCTGGGCCAGCCGCTCACCGCCATCTCCACCTACGCCGCCGGCCTGGCGCGCAAGCTGCCCAGCAGCACCGCGCAGAACAACGGCGTGGGCGAGGCGGTGCAGGCGATTGCCGAGCAGGCACGGCGGGCAGGGCAGATCGTCAACAGCATCCGCGCCTTCGTGAAGAAGCACGCGCCGCAGCTGGAGCTGTGCGACCCGGATCTGGCGGTGCGGCGCGCGGTGGCGCTGGCGCAGCCGATGGCCGACAAGTACGGCATGCAGCTGCTGCTGGAGCCGGCGCCTGGCGGCCTGCGGGTGGAGATGGACCCGGTGCTGATCGAGCAGGTGCTGCTCAACCTGGTCAAGAACGCGGTGGAGGCGATGCGCGAGGCGGACTCGCCGCGACCGACGGTGCGGCTGCACAGCGCGGTCGGTGCGCAATTCTGGCGGGTGGAGGTGGTGGACAACGGCCCGGGCTTGTCCGAGCAGATCCGCGAGAACCTGTTCACGCCGTTTTATTCCACCAAGCCGCAGGGCATGGGTATCGGCCTCAACATCTGCCGCTCCATCGTCGAGCACCACCGCGGCGAGTTTGGTGTCAGCGCGCCGCTGACCGGCGGCTGCGCGTTCTGGTTCACGCTGCCGCTGTATCAGGGCGAGTAGTGGGCGGAAAGCAAAAAAGGTTGGCCGCATGCGGCCAACCTTTTCATTTCTGCGCGACGCTTACTGCGGCGGCGTCAGGATGGTTTCCTTGGCCTCCGGCAGCGTGTCCGGGTAGTCGCGGCTAAAGTGCAGGCCGCGGCTTTCCTTGCGTAGCAGCGCCGAGCGCACGATCAGTTCGGCGGTCTGCACCAGGTTGCGCAGCTCGATCAGGTCGTTGGTGATGTGGAAGTTGCTGTAGAACTCGTTGATCTCTTCCGACAGCAGCTTGATGCGGTTCTGCGCACGTTCCAGTCGCTTGTTGGTGCGCACGATGCCCACGTAGTCCCACATGGCGCGGCGCAGCTCGTCCCAGTTGTGCGAGATCACCACTTCCTCGTCCGGGTCGGTGACCTGGCTGTCGTCCCAGTCCGGCATGCTCGGCAGCTTGGCCGGCTTGCTGGCCAGGATGTCGGCGGCGGCGGCCTTGCCGATGATCATGCACTCCAGCAGCGAATTGCTGGCCAGGCGGTTGGCACCGTGCAGGCCGGTGCAGGCCACTTCACCCACTGCATACAGGCCTTCCACATCGGTGCGGCCCTTCAGGTCTGTCACCAGGCCGCCGCAGGTGTAGTGCGCCGCCGGTACCACCGGAATAGGCTGCTGAGTGATGTCGATGCCCAGCTCCAGGCAGTGCGCGTAGATATTGGGGAAGTGCTCCTGGATGAAGCTGGCCGGCTTGTAGGAGATGTCCAGATACACGCAGTCCAGACCATGTTTCTTCATTTCGAAGTCGATGGCGCGCGCCACCACGTCGCGCGGCGCCAGCTCGGCGCGTTCGTCGTGATGCGGCATGAAGCGGGTGCCGTCCGGCAGGCGCAGGATGCCGCCTTCGCCACGCACCGCTTCCGAGATCAGGAACGACTTGCTGTGTGGGTGGTACAGGCAGGTGGGGTGGAACTGGATGAACTCCATATTGCCCACCCGGCAGCCGGCGCGCCAGCCCATGGCGATGCCGTCGCCGGTGGCAGTGTCCGGGTTGGTGGTATACAGGTATACCTTGCCGGCGCCGCCGGAGGCCAGGATGGTCTGGTTGGCGGCAATGGTGATCACGTGGTCGCCGATCTTGTCCAGCGCGTACACGCCGAAGCAGCGCTTGCCTTCCAGCCCCAGCTTGCGCGAGGTGATCAGGTCGATGGCGATATAGTCTTCCAGCAGCGTGATGTTCGGGTGCGCCTTGATCTTCTGCCCCAGCGTGCTGGTCACTGCCGCGCCAGTGGCATCGGCGGCGTGAATGATGCGGCGGTGGCTGTGGCCGCCTTCGCGCGTCAGGTGGAAGCCGGTCTGGTGGCTGTCGTCGCGGGTGAACGGCACGCCCAGGTCCACCAGCCAGTCGATAGCATCCTTGGAGTTCTCCACGATAAAGCGCGTGGTGTCCTCGTTGCACAGCCCGGCACCGGCCACCAGGGTGTCATGGATGTGCTCTTCTATGGAGTCGCTGGTATCCAGCACCGCGGCAATCCCGCCTTGCGCATAGCTGGAACTGCCTTCCAGTAAATCGCGCTTGGTAATCAGGCCTACCTTCTTCTTTTCCGCCAGGTGCAGCGCCAGCGTCATGCCCGCCAGGCCGCTGCCAATAATCAGTACATCAAATTTAAGGTTCGTCATTTCCCGGATCCCGCCGTCGCAGTGCCGTAACGTGTCAAAAACAGCGCAACAGAGTAGCAGATGGGGGGCGGCCTGTGTGCGACCGGGCGGTGCGGATGTCGCTGCATCGCCTGCGGCCAACCTTTTTTGCTTTCTGGCGTGCTTGCAGATCAATGACTTGTCGAATTGGTTGGGGTTTTTGCGGTGGCGGGTGTTGACGGGGGAAAGGCTGGTGGGTATAGTTGGCCTCCTCTGCTGACGACGCAACGAAACGAAGTCAGCCCGCTCTTTAACAAACCAAATAACCGATAGGTGTAAGTGCCTGGC